>CAUTOZ010000165.1:0-2516 GCA_963539635.1 uncultured Treponema sp. | reverse complement strand
ATATGTATTCACACAACAAAGATAAAACATCCCTGCCTTACACTTTAAACTTTCCGACTTCCTCCGCAAGTCCTTCAATACTGTCTTTGTTTTTCCGTGCAAGGTTATTGACTTCCTGCACGGCATTGTTAATCTGCTGAACGCCTGCCGCCATTTCGTTCATCGAGTCTTTTATGACCGCCGTGAGTTGGTCTAACTTCCGCATTTCGTCTGCAACGCCTTTGCCGCCGACAAGCATTTCTTCCGAGCCGTTTTTGACTTCCATTGTAACGGAGCTGATGTTCTTGATTGCTGCCAACACTTCGCGGCTGCCGTTTTCTTGCTCTTTCATCGCGGCGGTCAACTGGGCGCTCATGGCGCGAACGTTTTCGGAGAGGCTGAAGATGGCGTTAAACTTCTCTTCCACAATCTTCGACGAGTCGGACAAGCCTTTGATGTCGTCGCTTAACTTTTTGAGCGTATCGGTAATAGCCTTGCCCTGCGAGGCGGATTCTTCCGCCAACTTCCGGATTTCGTCCGCGACGACGGCAAAACCCTTTCCCGCTTCGCCTGCATGGGCGGCCTCTATTGCGGCGTTCATGGCAAGGAGGTTTGTCTGGCTCGCGATGTTTTGAATGACGCTTGACGCTTCAATCAAGCCGCCTGACTCATCGGCGATTTTCTGCGTTACGGTGTTCGACGTGAGCAATGTCGCTTTGCCTTCCGACGTGGCGGCGGCAAGATTTTTGACCATGGTATCGCTTTTTTCAAGCGAATTGGTAATCGAGGCGATATTTGCGACCATCTCTTCGACCGCCGCCGAAGACTGCACGACGCTCGCGGACTGCGTTTCTATGCTTCCGTTCAAGGTTTCTATCGTGCGGATAATTTCTTCAACGGTGCTGGATGTTTCTGTAACGCTCGCCGCTTGTGTCAGCGCCTGCTGTTTTACCCCGTCAATGTTTGAAGAGATTTCATTTATCGCGCTTGCTGTTTCCGTCATGTTCGATGAAAGTTCATCTCCAATCGACTGCATGACGTTCGTATTTGAGTCAACCGTCTTTATTGATGAGCCGATTTTTGCAATCGTCGCGTTAAAGTATTCGGACAAGTCGGTGATTTCGTCGTTTCCGGTTACGGGAAGCCGCACCGTCAAGTCGCCTTCGCCTTGCGCGATGTTTTGCAGAGCCGCAACGGTTATCCCGATAGGATGGACGATTTTTCGCGCCGTAACGGAGACGATAAGAAGCGCCGCGGCTAAAATTGCAATGCCCATGACGAGCATTGAACGGCTGAGGCGCGTAACCGTTCCCATAAATTCCCCGACTGGCGCTTGAATGATAACTGTCCAATGCGTTGAGCGCATTTTTGCAAACGAGGAAATGTAGTCAATTCCCTGATACTTCCAAAATCCGACTGACGAGACCGAAGAGGTCATGGCATTTTTTTCAAAGTCGGCGAGCGCTTTTAGAGAAGTGTCCGTGCGCGCGTCATTCATCGTGTTTTTTTGTCCCATTACAAGATTTGTATCTTTGTCCGCAATCGTTACGCCGGTCAGTCCCAAGATGTAGCATTCGCCCGTTTTGCCGACAACAATGTCTTTAATTTCAGTGCAGAGCGTGTCGCCGGGAGCCGTCGCAACAAGACTGCCGAGCGTGCTGTTATCCGCGCCGTACACGGGAACGATAAAGGCAATGACGAATTTTTTTGAAACGGGAGACAAAAACGGTTCTGTCGTAAAATTCTTTCCGTTCGCCGCCTTAAACCAGTCAAAATGAGCGATGTTGTACACGCTGCCGTCGCTTAAATACAGATTGCCTTTTGTGTCAGCAAAATTCATTGCGCTGATACTCGAATCGAACGCGGCTTCTTTATCGAGCGCCTGCGTTTTTTGCAGAGCGCTTGTCTCAAGACTTTGCAGTACCTTCATACGGGCAATGCCTTCCAAAAATTGATACCACTGCTCAATTTTCCCATCGATTATTTCGGCAACGTCGTCAGCTTTGGCGGTTAGATGAACCGTAATCTTTTCGGTTACGGCTTTTTTCGCAATACGGACGGCAAGGCTTCCTTCGATAAGGGACGCCGCCGCAATGAGCGCGCCGAAAATCAAAATCATTTTATTTTTTAAAGAAAATCTTTTATTCATATATATCTCCTTATTGGTGCGGAGGGGTTAATACCCCGATGCTTCTTGAGTCGGGGGTGTTGATTGTTTTTGTGTACGCGACAGCGCGTGTTGCTGCTGGGGACTGGAAATGCGCGGCGGCGAGCGGCAAGAATGATATGTAGCGGAGTGCAGGGTATTATGCCGACTGGAACTGCGTATGAAGCGTAAACTATATTGTATTTTATAAAGGAAACGAAATGCGAATGTTAACGAGCGCCGACTGCCGAATGGTTTTCCGTCAAATTCGGGGGGGGGGGGGGGGGGTTTTTTTTTTTTTTTTTGAAAATTATAAAAATAAAATTCCCAAAATTTTTTTTGGTTTTTTTTTAAACCGTACCCGGGTAAATGGAATGTAAAAGAAGAAAAA
>CAUTOZ010000164.1:0-2601 GCA_963539635.1 uncultured Treponema sp. | reverse complement strand
AGCCTAAAACACTTGCACTATATGCAATTACCTTGCACGTAGTGCAATTTTTAGGTTTTTTCTTTTCGTAAGAAAATTCGCGTTTTTTCTTTGGCGGGTTCACTTTCAAACACGTTTTTCACTGCTCAACAATTCCCTCCGCCCCATAAAAACGCCGCCAAGAAAATATATCTTCCCAGCGGCGTCAATTATCCATTACAAATTACCAATTAAACCTTGAACTTTCCGACTTCCTCCGCAAGCCCCTCTATGCTGTCCTTGTTCTTCCGCGCCAAGTCGTTGACCTCATGCACGGCGCGGTTAATCTGCTGAACTCCCGCCGCCATCTCGTTCATTGAGTCTTTGATGACCGCCGTGAGTTGGTCTAACTTTCGCATTTCGTTGGCGACGCCCTTGCCGCCGACAAGCATTTCTTCCGAGCCGTTTTTGACTTCCATTGTAACGGCGCTGATGTTTTTAATCGCGGAGAGGACTTCCCTGCTGCCGTTTTCCTGTTCTTTCATCGCGGCGGTCAACTGGGCGCTCATTGCGCGGACGTTTTCGGACAACTGGAAAATCGCGTTAAATTTTTCTTCGACAATTTTGGAGGAATCTGACAAGCCTTTGATGTCGTCGCTTAACTTTTTGAGCGTATCGGTAATAGCCTTGCCCTGCGAGGCGGATTCTTCCGCCAACTTCCGAATTTCGTCCGCGACGACGGCAAAGCCTTTTCCGGCTTCTCCTGCGTGGGCGGCTTCGATGGCGGCGTTCATGGCAAGGAGGTTCGTCTGGCTCGCAATATTTTGAATGACGCTCGACGCTTCAATCAAGCCTCCGCTTTCATCGGCGATTTTCTGCGTAACAGTGTTCGACGTGAGCAACGTCGCTTTACCCTCCGACGTGGCGGCGGCAAGATTTTTGACCATGTTATCGCTCTTTTCCAACGACGACGTAATTGAGGCGATATTTGCGACCATCTCTTCCACCGCCGCCGAAGAGTGCACGACGCTCGCCGACTGCGTTTCTATGCTTTCGTTTACGGTTTCTATCGTGCGGATAATTTCTTCGACGGTGCCGGCGGTTTCTGTAACGCTCGCCGCTTGAGTCAGCGCCTGCTGTTTTACCCCGTCAATGTTCGCGCTGATTTCGTTGATTGCGCTTGCGGTTTCCGTCATGTCGGAAGAAAGGGACTCGCCGATTTCTTTCATCACTTTGCTGGTCTCTCCAACCATGCGCACGGAAGTCCCGATTTTTGCAATCGTTTCGTTAAAGTATTCCGACAAGTCAGTAATTTCGTCATTTCCGGTTACAGGAAGGCGCACCGTCAAGTCGCCTTCTCCTTGAGCAATATTCCGCAATGCCGCGACAGTCGTCTGAATGGGCTTTATGATTGCCCGAGCCGTAAAAAAGACGACGATGACGGCAAGAACGAGAATGGTATTGCCGATAAAAAGCATTGAAACACGCAGCGTACGTACAGTTCCCAAAAACTCGCCCACCGGTGCGGAAATAATGACCGTCCAGTCAGCGGATTTCAGCCGCGCGTACGAAGCGATTTTATCTACTCCTTTATAGGAATAAAAACCGACCGACGCTTTTGCAACCTCTCGCGCTGTGTATTCAAACGAGCCGAGCGAGTGCAGACTTGAATCCGTTTTTGCCATTTCGACGTGATTTTCCATTTGTTTGACCTGCGAAAAGTCCTTGTGCCCAATGACTGTCCCCGTGCGTCCTAAAATGTAACAGGCGCCGGTTTTTCCGACTGTAATATGGGCGATATCGTGCGAAAGCGCCTCTGCGTTCACTTCACCGACGAGAATTGCTGAAACTGCGCGGTTGTCGTCGAAAATCGGGACGGTAAAAACGATGATAAAGTCTCCGTCTTGGCGCGAAATAATCGGTTCTTCGACGACGGGCTTTCCGGTTTGGGCTGTAGTGCGGAAATAATTTCTGTCGGAAACGTCAAGCGTCCGTCCGTCGTCAAAATGTCGTATTCCCTTCATGTCGCAGAGGTCGAGACTGTGAATGCGCTCGTTGAATGCGGCCTCGCGCGTAAGATAGTGCGCTTTTTCCATATATGAAGCAGTTGGGTCTCGGAGCAGGGGTGTACGGGCAACGCCTTCAAGAAACTGCCAGAACGCCTGTATTGTTCCGTCAAGAATTTCTGCGGTATCGGCGGCTTTATTGACTAAATGCGATTCGACTTTTTCCGTAACCGCTTTTTTGGCAATGTAGACAGCAAGCGTCCCTTCGATAACGGAAGCAGCGGCCAGCAGCAAGCCGAACACGATAATAAGTTTGTTTTTCAAGGAAAAACGTTTTTTCATAAAAATCTCCTGTGCTTTTTGATATTTTGCGTTTCCGCGTATTGATTGGTAATATGCGCTGAAAGCCGCAATCCGATATATAAACGCACAAAAACTTAAACGCCTTTGCGCGCGCTATATAAAGAAAGAAAAGACTATAAACGAAAGCGAATAAAACTATATCGTCAGCGGGAACGGATTTAAAAAAACGAACGGCAGAGTTCGGGGGGGGGGGGGGGGGGCCAAACATTATAAATCTAAAACGGGGTAAAACCCTGATTTCGACATTTGGTTGATTTTGTTTAGTTTTGACAAA
>CAUTOZ010000163.1:0-2606 GCA_963539635.1 uncultured Treponema sp. | reverse complement strand
GCAATGCGCTGTCCCCGTATTTTTGATTTTTGTACAAAAGCAATTCGCGCATAGCGTTCGTGATTTCGGTGATTTTTTGCTGTGTGGGGGTAGTTTCTGTCATCCTTCATCTCCCTCATCATCGTCTTCTTCGCATTCGTAGCCCCAGGCGACATGACAAATCGGGAAATCATTTGAAATCACTGTTTCAAGTATCAAGCCATTTTTGTAATTTTTTGCACATTTGAAAATGTTAAACGGTACAATGTGATTTAATATTAAACGGCCTACAACCGGTTTATCAAAATCAATCTTGTTGTCTTTTGCGTATGTAATTATTTCGTTTAAGGTCATTTCGTTTGTCTCCTTAGCCTCTGTTATCTGGGATAATCTCTATCTTTTCCGTTGCGATAAAATCAATTAACTTTTCGCTTTCGGTGCGGTAGTACAGCGCGTGCAAGACGCTGTGTCGTATCGCGTTGATAAATCCCGCGCGGACAAAATAGCCGCGTTTGGTTTTGTAGCGGCGCAGTAAATACTCCGCCGCTTCCATTTGTTTGTCCGCCCGTTCGTCCGCCGATAGATAAAATCCATTTTTTTTCCGTTCGGTTTCGATAATGCGCCCTGCGACGGTGAGGGTGAGCGTCCACAATTCGCGCCATGCTTTTGCGCTATTAAATAGAAGAAAATCATACTGCGCGTTCATAAGACGCTCGCCGTCCGTGCTGGGTTCGGGAAAATAGGGCAGCGTTTCCGCTGTGTATGCAGGCTCATGTTCCGGCTCCGGTTCATGCTCCGGCGCGTCTGCAAACAATGACAACTGTTCATTTAAGTGATGATTTTGGGAATTCGCGCCGGTCGTTCGCGGGCGTTTAGGGCTTTCGAGCGTCAACAATACATAGTCGTTATGCTTGTCCTTGCAATATGAAAGGACTGCCGCAATGCGGGCGCGTAATCCCTCATCATTCGGTAACTCGAATGCGATATGATTTTTTACAAATACGCGGCGCAATACGGTTTGTACTTTCATACGGCTTTTCCCTTAAATCTTCGCTTAAAACGGAATATCTTCTGGAAAGTCTGCTATCGGTGCGCTTACCTGTGAATATGCCGCTTGCTGGCTCTGGCTATACTGTTGCGGCGCATTCTGTACCGGCGGCATTTGCGCGTTTTGTGTCTGCGCAGTGTTTACCGGCGTCTGGGTCTGTCCCTGCGGGGACTGCTGTCCGGATGTTTGCGCATTCGGCTGTTCGACGAGCAACTCTTTCATAATCGCCTTGTTTACGGTTCTTTCCATTCCGTCATTGCCGATGTATGTTTGCTTTTCATGTTGGAATACGCCGCGCCCCCATTTTCCGCGCCATGATTGAAAAGCAAAGTTTCCGCGCACAATCTTAAATGCGTCAAAAAAACGCGACATATTGCGCTGAAAATAATCGCCGGCAACAAGACGCTCAATGTATGTGACCTTATTTGAGTCTTGTACCGTTAATTGAACTTCAATCATGGGAACGCCCTTTTTTGTCGTCGTTTCCTTTGCGTCAAGGATTTTTACCCCGTGTTCTCCGTCTGGGCAGTCAAAGGCAATCGCATAGTCTGGCGTATACTGAAAATCTTGAATAAACATTGTGTTCCTCCTGTTTAGATTCCGTAGTACTCACGGATTTTTTTATCTACAACCTGTAAATCGTTATCAATTTGCAGGTGTTCAAACATTCCCATCGGGCTTTTTACGGTGTCCATGCCGTTTGTCTGCGTTGCAAACGTATAGCGCCGGTCATGTACTTCTGTTTTTAAGACGATGGTAAAAAGTCCCTCAAGCGTTACTTTTTCGTCTAACAATTTGCCGATTGTCTTAAATCGTTCGTTGCCGTTTGCGTCGCGGTCTACGTGTCCCAAAAAGTAGACGATTTTTTCAGGCGGCAACTTGTCGATTACCAACTGAACAAGTTGGTAGAAGTTCAATGCCATGTCCGTAAACTTTTGAAAGCCCGCCGCTTTTGCCGTCCGCATAAACTCATCGACAAGTAAATACGTTGCGTCATCGATAACAATGCTTTTTCTCTGACTTTTCAAAAGCAAGGACGTAATGCGCTGATAGTCATTTGTGTTGACGATTGCAAGCCCGTTATTTCTAAACGGCAGCGGCTTTTTCGATACGTTGATTACCGATACTTCCCCCGCCTTAAAGTTGCGCAGGCTTGTACTTTTTCCGCTTCCGCTTTCCCCGAATATCATTACTGGTATTCCCATATATTCACCTCTTTGCTTTAGGAAGAAATTCGTGTGTTTCAGGCATTATGGAGTTATCAAACAATATCATCACGCACACTTCGGCAAGTTGCGTTTCAAAAAATGCGCTGTCCCCGTCGGCTTGCGCTTGCCGTATTAGTGCGGCGGCAAGAAGTTTATAGCCGCTTATGCCTTGATAACCGGCTGCCCCGAAATAGCTTCTCATCGTTCCCCGCTTCCCTACGATATTTTTAAGCCGGTCGGCTGGTACACGTGGATGAACGGCAGCGCATCTCCGCCTTTTACGAACACTTTGGAATAGTTCTGAATGCCGTCGCGTTCTTCTAATACGCCGTCTTTTAAGTCCTGCAAAATTGCCTTTGTATCGACTTCAC
>CAUTOZ010000162.1:0-2711 GCA_963539635.1 uncultured Treponema sp. | reverse complement strand
CAGCTGATACTTGAAACCTTGAAAATGATAGAGGACGGCAAGTATTCAGTAACGCTGCAGGACGAGAGCCTCGCCTCATGGGAGCCGCCGATAGAGCAAATTTATAATGCACTATATGCAATTACCTTGCACGTAGTGCAATTTTTAAGGGTTTTCTTTCCACAGGAAATTCGCGTTTTTCTTCGGCGTCGTCCTTTATCTGTTCAAAAGCGGTTGCCAATGGCGCATGCTGCCGAAAACGCTCCCCTCTGAAACATTGTTTACTTATTATTTTTGCATCTAGAATAAGTCAATTGATAGAAAACTGAGCTATTGTATCAATACTTAAAAAATTGCTTGAAAAATCTTGTACTGGTAATGACAGAGCCAGAAGATTCTCAAGACCAGTTGATGATAGTAGATGCGCAGACTGTCAAAATACCGACACCGCATGCGGAGAAGAGGCTGCGGGCAAAAAAATATCGGGAATAAAACGTCATCTTGCAGTCGATAGCCAGGGGGCACCTCATGCTTTTGGCGAATGTTACAGATAGACACGGAGCCTTGCTCGCTTTTGAGCAAAATAGAGAAGAATTAAGTGAAGTAGTGAGCATGTCAGGCGACAGCGGCTGCAGTGGCAAGCCTTTTGCCGATGGAGTGAAAGTTCTTTTAGATGAGGCGGTAACCGCACAAATCATAAAACGCAATGAAATGTATACATTTTATGTTATTCCCCATCGTCGAGTGTAGAGCGCAGATTTTCTGAATTGAAAAACAGCGCAGGCTCTGGAAAAACTGCGAATGCAAGTTTGCTGCCGTACTCCAATTTATGATATTAACTTTTGTTTCGCTTTTGCTTATGAAAGATTAAAGAGGTGTTTAGAGGATGCTGCCTCTGCTGAATATCTGGAAGAAGAAATGTATTCACCTTCACGCAAGGCTGCGCTTTCTGCAAAAGATAAAAAATCTGCCCTTCCTGCGGAACAAGAAAAGACGCAGGACTGCGGGACAAAGCAAAAAACAAAAATTTTCTGTTCCAACCGCGGCGGAAACTTAAAGTCGGCAGGGGGACTGGAAAATCTGCGTATCTGTCTTCTATGGAAGAATCATGGGTGAGCGGCACTTTTGCTACGCCTTTTAAACTGCTTTCTCCGCCTCCCAATGAAAACCGTTTTTTTTGTCTGTTTTTCACGCGCAGTGCGCCCCAGTATACCATGGTATACTGGGCTTGAAAGAGCCCAGTAAAAGCCTCGCTTCGCTCGGCTTTTACGTAAAAATTAGGAGGAACAGATTATGGAAACAACAAATCCCAATGATGTAGCAAAGATAGCAAGAAAAATCGTACAACGTCGGAAGTTACCACCAGAAATGGAAATGGTAATCGCTAATATTTTGTGGCATTTAATTTATCCTAAAAAAGAATCTTGGAAAGAAAAACCGCATGACTTCAAAAATGATACGCCGGTTGTACGGAATGATGTGGGCAAAATTGCAAAAGCAATTGTACAGTCACGAACGTTACCGCAAGAAATAGAACAGGTCATTGCTACTATCTTGTGGTGCTTAATTTCCCTTGAGGAAAAAGATTTAAAGGGAAATTAAAATGAAAAAACTGTTGGTCGTATTTTTTATATCAGTTGTCTTAAACACATTTATCTTTCCTTCATCAGATGGCGACTTTATCCACAACTATCTTGAAAAAACGAGAACGTGCAGAAACGGCACCATTACAGATAATTGGGGATACCTCATTTTTGACGGGCACGGAGACTGTGCGTGCAGCGGAATTCCGAGAACTTTACGCGATTATATAGAAGATGAACAGGGTGCAGGCAGGATTATAGATGATGTATGCATAACGGAACGGGGAAATTGGTTTTGCGTCGGTGATAAGTTTGGCGGAGTAGGGTATCCCGATTCAATGTTGGCGCAAATCCATGAATTTGTTCGGCAAGGCGACCGTGTTACGTGCGCCGCATTCAATGATTATGGCGAATGGATAGTAATAAGCAACAATCATTTTGCCTCTTCTGATAAGTCTATACAAAAAGTAATGCGCAAAGCTAATAAAAAATTCGGATTTATAAGAGCCGCTGCCATGACTAATTCATCTTGTATCATTATCGCAGAGAGAGGTTGCCGTACAAACGGAGACATTCCCCCTGGTTTGCACGACTATCTGACAAATAAACAAAGGTTTGACATTCGCTCTATAAAATTTACAGAGAGGGGGGCGGGGCGTCTTACCGACGGATATTCACGATACGACTATTCCCTTTACTAAGTTTGAACAACGCCGGTTATGTCAACTAAAAGCCCAAGAAACACCAAATCCTAAAAAAGAGAGGTAACGAAAATGGAAAAATTAATCTGTCCCGCCTGTAAGGCGGAAAATGATGGTTCGGCAAAGTTCTGCGCGGAATGCGGCGCAAATCAAAGCGCTGGAAGTAAACAAGCATACGGTGCGCAAGGCTTTAACGCTGCAAACAGCCGGCAATCGCAGGAATTCCAATCAAGAAACGAACAGCCGCAGCCCGCAGCGACACCGCTCGAAGCGGACGACCTTTTAATGCGCGCGTACATAACCGGTTCAACGGAGCCGTTTGCCGCAAACCATCACTATGAGCATTATAGGAACGCTTTTATAAAATGCGAAAAAAACAATTCCAAAGTCGGCTGGAACTGGGGCGCATTTTGGCTTTCGGGTTTAAATCTTTTGTACAGAAAAAGTT
>CAUTOZ010000161.1:0-2720 GCA_963539635.1 uncultured Treponema sp. | reverse complement strand
TCTTTCTCATCTTTTTATTATACCGTTTTTCTTTGACTTTAAACAGGTTCTTAAGAAGGGCTATATTGATTGACACATTTAAAATTAAAAGACCGCAAAAACTGCGGTCTAAAAATACTCGATTAAGTCTGTGCTTTACATTCAGCGCAAAATATTACACTGAATCTGGGTCGAAATCTTCAGGATATTCGACGTTGGAATACACGTTTTGAACGTCGTCGTTGTCCTCAAGGCGATTTAAGAGTTTGGCGACTTTTGCCGCCGTGTCCGCATCAACTGCTGAATATGCGTCGGGAACCATTCCAACTTCGCCGGAAAGGGACTCAAATCCTTTTTCCGTAAGCGCGTCGGCAACCGCTGCAAACGCTTCCGCACTTGTTGTTACGGTGATAACGCCGCCCTCGTTTACAATGTCGTCCGCGCCCGCTTCAAGCGCAATTTCCATCACTTGGTCTTCAGAAACTTTTTCCGCATCGTATTCGATTGTGCCTTTGCGCTGGAACATACGCGAAACGGAGCCGGAAACACCTAAATTCCCGCCGTTTTTATTGAAAATGTTGCGGACGTCCGCTGCTGCACGGTTTTTATTGTCTGTCAGCACTTCAACCATAACTGCAACGCCGCCTGCCGCGTATCCCTCGTAGACGAGTTCTTCAAATACTGCGGCTCCGAGTTCACCGGTGCCTTTTTTTATTGCGCGGTCGATGTTGTCTTTCGGCATATTGGATGCGCGCGCTTTGATTATTGCAGTTCTCAGACGAGGGTTTGAGTTCGGGTCGCCGCCGCCCATTCTTGCTGCGATTGAAATTTCTTTGATGAATTTAGTGAACAGTTTACCGCGTTTTGCGTCGGCAAGACCTTTTGCATGTTTGATTGTTGCCCATTTGCTGTGTCCAGACATAGGAACGACTCCTTTATAAAAAAACGAATTGAATTTGTTGCTGAATATTACCTTAAATTAAAACGCCGGTCAATTATGGACGTTTTTACCCTGCAGGGATGGAAAAATACGCTCCGCGCCGAGGACAAGCGCCGTAAAATCTTAAAACTTCCCCGCCCTCGGCAGACAGCCGTAAAACATTTGTATGCACGTTTGCGTAAGCGTAAATGTCGAAACCGTCAAGAAATACGTCCGTCGTTCACAAGCGTTTTTTCCTGCCGGCGCCGTCTTTTTGATAATTGTACTTAATTTTTACTCTATCTAACGCTCGATTCTGTTTTCCGATTGTTATTTTTTTCCAATCATCTTTTGTACCGGCATAATGAATGATTCTCAGCCAACTGTAGTCGGTAAAAGCATCGTCCCCAATTATCCGGAGGCTTTTGGGCACGGTCAGCGTTTTTAGCTCATTACAACGCCCGAGGGATTCAGAGCCGATATAAAAAATTGTTTCCGGCAGTATAAGATTTTCAATCTCAAAATAATGAATATTGCAGTTATCGGGAATATCCCGCAGCGAAATCATTTCCGATAAATCGAGCGTCGCTTTTTTTATGTTCTTTATCTCCAGAAAAAACTCGTTTTCGTAACCGTATTTTATAGAATCGCCGTACATACGGTTGATATGAAAAAAAGCCGGAGCGCAGCCTATCTTGAGCGTCCCCTTGAATTCCTCGTTTTTGACGGCTTTCAAAGCCTTTGCGGGCGATAATACATCTGCCGGAAGCGGAATTATCGAAACGTCTTTTCCGTTTGCGTCGGCGGAAACGATGGAAATAAACAGAGAATCCGTGTCCGCATCGTTTACGGAAACGGGAAAAATTATTTCTCCGAGTTCTTCGTCGTTTTCCAAAGAATTCTCGATTAAAAATTTCTTGCGTTCCGGAAAAAAAGAACTTACGTCAAAGCGGATTCGTTTTTTTGCAATAGCGTTCTTGTTTGCATCATGCAAGGAAACATCGAAGGCGAATTTACGAAAAACATTTTTCTGCTGCATCCAATTGTTTCCGCCGGCATCGTCGGCGTAACTCCACGGAAAATTGTTGATTTTCTCTCCCCAGTCCTTGCTTTCGGGAATTTTGCGCAGGGCGGAAAGCAGTTCTTCTTCAATTTTTTGATTTTCGTCATACCAATCGACAAAATTGTCCTGATACAAATACGGAGCGGAGATCCCGATTGCCATTGTTCCCTTGTTGTAATCTATCGCGCCGGGCGTTATGTCGCTGTAATACTTTACGGCGAATGTCGGCTCGTTTGACGCCATAAGTTTTGCCGTTTCGCGCAGAAGGTTGTCCCAATCCTTCCGCAGTTTGATGAGATTTTTTGCGTATGCGCCGAAATTCCCGCCGACAACTACCATCGTCATGGACGCGGCGCGGCGAGCCGCTTCGGAAAACTTTTTGTCGTTCTTCCGCGCCTGAATGTAGTAGGTCAACGCCTCAATGTTCAACCCGCCCTGCTCGGCAATAATCCCCTTTGCCACGCTCGCCTGTGCAGACGTTTCGGCGGTCATTACATCCGCTTTCTGCGTAAGTTTATTCTTTGCGTCCGCGCTCAAAGCGATTCCGTAGCCCGTCATCAAATCATAAGAAATGCGGTTCGCAGCCTCTCCATTTTCAAGCGCGGAAAAAAGACAGTTCGGCACAGTCGCCGTCGCTTTTGTCTCGCCGGTTTCCGCGTCCGTAATGCTGAACAAAAGCGCGCAGCCTGCGGACTTTCCCGTAATGCTGCCCGTAACGATGAACCGCGCGCTTGTCATCTTGCCAAGTTCTATAGTGTT
>CAUTOZ010000160.1:0-2765 GCA_963539635.1 uncultured Treponema sp. | reverse complement strand
TTGTGCGTGTCGTACAACCAATTCAAAACAGTGTGGGGCTGCTGAAAACATTATTTTAAAATTAAGCGGCTCCCGGGTGTGTCCGTCGCATAGACCCCCCCCCCCCCCCCCCCCCGATTTGCGGGCGGGTTTACAGTTTTTGGAAACTTTTTGAGTTAATCGTTTTAATGACGCCTTTTTTCATTCCTTTATACCGTGCGCCGCCTCTTTCGTATCCATTTGTCCTTACCGCCGGTTTGAAACATCCGCGTTCGGAGATTCGGATAGTTGTATCCGCATAGGCGAAAGAACCGGCATAGTCAATATTCAATTCAAAAATTTAAAAAGTCAAATGGTTCCGCTTAGCGCCGGCAGTAATTACGGCCGCACAACGGAAATAGATACGGCACATAAAATTACGGAGGTTTTATTGTGGCAAAACGATTTTTGTTAAAAAACAAACTCATCTGTATTTTCGGAACGCTCATTGCGCTTGCATCTCTTGTAGAAGGGCTGCTCGCAGTCAAAACGGCGCATAAGGCAGTTACTGAAAAAATCAAAACGCATTTGCTCGACAAGGCGAACGATATTTCTGAACTCATCGAAACCCGTATCGATTCCCTTTTTGAATTCATCGAGGGACTCGAACGGCTGTCGGAATTACGAAATCCAGCCATTCCATACACGGAAAAAATTAAACTGCTCGAACAAAAAGCCGCCGCCAAAAGCGAAATCAGTTATTGCGCCATCGCAGATATGAACGGCATACGCTATTCGTCCGACGGCTCGACGCGTGTTGTTACCGGAATCGATTGGTATGTTACTGCCGCGGCAGGAAAACGCTTTATCAGCACGCCGCGCATATCAAAACAGACGAACAAAGTGCACATCCTTTTAACCGTTCCGCTTTTTGCCGACGACGACACAACTGTCATCGGCGTAATACAAGCAGCGCTTTCCGGCGATTATCTGACGCAAAATGTCAAAGACATTGTTATCGGAGAAACTGGGGAATGCTATATGATTTCCCAACAGGGCGTTGTGATTGCCGATAAGGACCAGTCCGCCGTAGAGGAATTTTACAATGTTACCGAAAAGGCGCGGCGCGAAAACAAGCCGACGTCGTTTTCACGGTTTGAAGAAATGGTTTTGTCGTCTTCAGAATCCCAAATCGGCTACTATGAACATAAAAACGTCAAAAAAATCGGCGCATTTTCCAAAATGAAATCGACCGGCTGGTTTGTCGTCATCAAAGCGCCGGTAAAAGAATTTACAAAAACCATCGACACATTAAAAATCTCGATGCTCATAATCGGAGGCGTGATTTTTGCCGCTGCCGTTATCGTCGTCTTTTTTGTTGCACAAACGATGGTAAAGCCGCTGCAAACAGTGCTTGCGGCCCTCAAAAATATCGCTCAAGGCGAAGGCGACTTGACCGTGCGTCTGCCCGTCCACGGGAATGACGAGATTTCTGACTTAGCCGAATATTTTAACCAAACGATTGCAAAAATCGGGTCGGCGATAAAGAACGTTGACGCAAACTCGAACGTCATGCAGTCCATCGGCGATGAATTGTCGAGCAGCATGACGGAGACCGCGAGCGCGCTCAACGAGATTTCTGCGAACATCGACGGCGTAAAGGAACAGGCGATGACGCAGGCGGCAAGCGTTACGGAAACGGCGGGCACCGTCGAAGAAATTATCCGAACGATAGAGACGTTGAACGGAAGCATCGAAAATCAATCCGCGAGCGTCGTCCAGTCTTCCGCGTCCGTCGAAGAGATGGTCGCAAACATCGCGTCCATCACGCAGTCGCTGGAAAAGAGCGACGGCATGGTCAAACAGCTGGCTGCCGCCACGTCGGAAGGCAAAACGACGCTCCAAACGTCCAACGCCGTTACGCAGAAAATTGCCGAGGCGTCCGGCGGCTTGCTTGAGGCGTCGAACGTCATTCAAAATATCGCGTCGCAGACCAATTTGCTTGCCATGAATGCCGCCATCGAAGCCGCCCATGCCGGAGAAGCGGGAAAGGGCTTTGCCGTCGTCGCCGATGAAATCCGGAAACTTGCCGAAGAAGCCGGCGCGCAGGGAAAGGCAATCACCGACACGCTCAAAAAATTGAGCGACGAAATAACAGGTCTGTCCGGCGCGTCCCAGACCGTCGAAGCAAAGTTTAACGCGATTTTCCAGTTGTCAGAAAACGTCCGCGCCATGAGCGCCCAGTTGACCGCCGCCATGCGCGAGCAGGAGAACGGCAGCCGCGAAGTCCTCGCCGCAATCAAAACCATCAGCGCCGTTACCGCCGAAGTCAAAAACGGCTCGGAAGAAATGCTTGTCGGCGGCAAAGGCGTTGCCAACGAAATGCGGAAGTTAGACAAACTGACGGCGGTTATAAAAGACTCGATGAATGAAATGAGCGCAGGCGTACAGCAGATTAACCGCGCAGTGCAGGAAGTCAACGACTTGGCGCGGAAAAACAAAGACAGCATTGAAGGACTGGCGGAGGAAGTCGGGAAGTTCAGGGTGTAAATTGAGCCTTTGAAGTCCTTTCTGTAAATTCAGTAGGCTGCGGTAAAAAGTATTAACGTGGGTATATCCCGCGAGCAGCTGACAGCTGCTGTTTATTTATTTTTCTTGAAAATAAAATACTGCTGATTTTTTATCAAGAGTAAAACACTAAAGGGCACCTCGAAAAAATCGCAAAAAGCGAGTTTTTCGAGATGCCCATAATCGGCTTTTTGACAATCACTCCGTTGTCTCCGACTGAAATAGTGGATGGCATCGAT
>CAUTOZ010000159.1:0-2862 GCA_963539635.1 uncultured Treponema sp. | reverse complement strand
TGTTTTCTGATGATGCCTGTACTGTTCTTGACCGGAATGCAGCAGAAAACTTAGCTATTATCAGAAGAATTGTCTACAACAGAATTAAGATGCTCTCTAAAATGGATACGCTCAGTATGGGCAAGCGTGCTTGTATCTACGATGATGAGTTCAGAGCTCAGATCCTTTTTTCATGCTGAGGCCCTGTGGGCGGAAGATACGCCGCTGCAGTTGTTAAATATCGTAGCAAGCGCCCAGCGCAAACTTATAAAAACGCTGTTTAAGCGAAGTTTGCCGCCCCAAAATTCACTTTCCCGACGGCGCCTTCGAACTCTACTTTAACTACACATTGTTGCCGCTCTCTAAAACATGAGTGAGCGGCGTATTACTAAATCTACAAGCCGCGTAATAACTGCTTACTGCCGCTCTATCAGATATCGCTGGAAAAGTGCAAATATCCGAGTACAATACTCCCGTTACTCCATTTTCTTACAAGATTATCTATGTAACTGCATAGTTGTGGATAATCTCGGGCGGGCGGCGCCTCCGCTATATTTTTCAAACGCCTTTTTTACCGCTCAGCATCCCCCGCCGCATTTATTTTTTCCCTTCTTTTGTGTATGCTCACAGCCATGCAGGAACAAAATACAATCATCGCGGACGAAAACACCTCTCCCGCAGGCGGCGTAAAAAAGAATGCGCTCGTTGCGCTGCTCGGTCGTCCTTCCGCTGGAAAATCTACTTTTTTAAATGCTGCGTGTCAGGAGCCGGTTTCCATTGTGTCGCCGGTGCCGCAGACGACGCGCAATGCCGTGCGCGGTATCGTCAATACATCGTTCGGGCAGCTCGTCTTTATAGATACGCCGGGCTATCACGAATCCGACAAAAAACTCAATCTCCGCCTCCGCGCCCTCACCGAAGACGCGCTTAAAGGCGCGGACGCCGTTCTCTACATCATGGACTCGACGCGCCCTGCAGGGCAGGAAGAGATACTGACGTCATCCCTTGCCGCCCGCTATGAAAGCCGATTGGTTGCGGCAATCAATAAAACCGATGCGCGGGGTGCGGACACACAAGGCGCACGCACATTCTTAAAAAGCGCTTTTCCCGGTCTTTCGGACGAACGCATTTTGGAAATGTCCGCACTGCGGGACGACGGCATAAACGAAGTGCTCAAAGCCTTGTACGCTCTTGCGCCGGAGCAGCCGCCCTTGTATGCGGAAGACGTATACACCGACCAGAGCATGGAGTTTCGGGTATCGGAAGTTATACGAGGACAAGCCGTCAACCGCCTGTCCGACGAAATCCCGCACTGCCTCTACGTCAAAATTGCCGACCTCGAAAAACGCGGCGGGACAAAATTGTGGGTACGCGCATTTTTATGCGTGGAGAAGGAAAGTCAAAAAGGCATTGCGATTGGAAAAAACGCGGCGATGATAAAAGAAATTCGCACGGCCTCGGAGCGCGTCCTCAACGACATTTTTCCGTATAAGGTACAACTCGACTTACAGGTTAAAGTTGACAAAAACTGGAGGCAGCGCGATTCCATTTTAAACAAAGTGATTGTATAAGCCTCGTCCGCCTATCCTTTCAGCATATATATGACGGGAAACGCCGCTTTTCCCGTCGCTCAGTGCGCTTGTTTGCAAACTGCTGCGCTTTTCCGCTATACTTTGCGCATGAACATTACCGGTAAAAAGTCAAAACTGTCAGGAACAATCCGCATTCCCGGCTCAAAAAGCCACACGATACGTGCGCTTTTGTTTGCGTCTCTTGCCGACGGCGTTTCCCGCATAAAAAATCCGCTCAAGGGAGAAGACTGCGTGTCCGCGGCGAAGGCGGTGCAACTTTTCGGCGCGGAAGTCGATATTTCAGGCGCGGACGAATGGATTGTAAAAGGCGCGGGAAAGACAGCGCACATACCGGACAATGTCGTCGATGTCGGAAATTCCGGCTCGCTGCTATATTTTATGGCGCCGATTGCCGCAACATTTGACGGCTGGTCGGTCTTTACCGGAGATTCATCGATTCGAAGCCGCCCCGTCCTGCACCTTGCAGACGCGCTCAAGCAGCTCGGAGCCGAAGCGCACCTTTCCCGTCCGGATAAAAACGCTCCGCCTCTCATTATAAAAGGTCCTGCCCGCGGCGGAAAAACCGTCATAACCGACGGGCGCCTCTCCCAGTACGTCAGCGGCATGATGATGGCCTCTCTCCGCCTTGAGGGAACGACGAAAATCGAACTTACCGACCCGAAAGAAACGCCTTTTTTGCACATGACTCGATTGTGGCTTAAAAGTTTTTGCGCGGACGTCCGCGTTTCCGATGATTTTAAGCATATTACAGTGCGCGGAAAAACCGTACTTCCGGCATTTGAGCGCATTATTCCCAGCGACTGGGAAGCGGCCGCCTTTCCGCTCATTGCGTCCCTCATCACGGAAAGCGAAATCGTCATCGAAAACATCGACATTTCAGGCAGTCAAGGGGACAAAGCGGTAATGGACGTACTCCGCTCGCTCGGCGCACGCCTTGAAATCGAAAACGGCAATCTGCACGTCTTAAAAAGCCGCCTTTCGGCACGCAATTTTTCAGGCAGCGAAATGCGCGTCAATCTTTCAGGCTTTCCAGACGCACTGTGCGCGCTTGCCGCCGCTGCCTGCTTTACCGACGGCACCTGCGTATTCGAAGATATTGCCGTCTGCCGCAAAAAAGAAACCGACCGCATTGCCGTCATGCAAAAAGAACTTTCATCGCTCGGCGCAGACGTCGAAGCAGGCGCGGACTATTTTGTCGTTCACGGACAGCCGCCGGTTTTGGAAGACGGGACAAAAAATCCTGCATTCCGCCTGCACGGAGGGACTGTCGAATCCTGCGGCGACCACCGCG
>CAUTOZ010000158.1:0-2891 GCA_963539635.1 uncultured Treponema sp. | reverse complement strand
TCAGTTTAAATGCTTCGTCGCTTTTTACGCTAAAGTCTTTATAGTGCGAATTGTATTTTGAACCGATACCTTCGATAGCTCGTTCCGTCGAAGCGGCAAAGTTAGCAACTTTTTCGTCAACCGTAGTCCGCATATCGGCAAGCTGCTGGTCGATACGCGCCTTCCATGTTTCAAAGTCGGTTTTAACCGCGTCCAGCTGCCCGCCGGATTCTTGTTTAACGGTATCCAGCCACGCTTTTACCTCTTTGGTAACGTTTTCAACTTCGACGCTCTGCTGCCGCATCGTTTCCTGCAATTCAAGCTTGAGGCCGGAAAGCTCATTCCTCATGTAGGCTTGCGCTTTTTCCTTTGTCTGATCCATCATGCCCTTGAACTGAGTGTTATACGCAAGCAGCGCTTCGTCGCTTGCAGTAATACGTTTGGCAATCCCTTCTTCGATTGCGGCTATATCGTCTTTAAATTTAGCAAAGTGTCCCTTGTATTCTTCGGCTGTTTGCGCAAGCCGCGCCTTTAAATCTTGTTTATAAGCATCTTCCAAATCTTTGCGCGCCGATTCGCTTTCCGATCCCATCAGCGCGAGCCGTTCGGTAACGTCATTCCGCAGTTTTTGAATATCGCCGCTCAAGGCATCGCTGCGCCGGGTCAGCTCGCATGAAAAATCGGTTTCAAACGTGTGCAGTTTTTCGGAAAGCGCTGCCTGCGATTCTTCGCGCAGCACGGTTAACTGTTCGGTTATTTCCTGAAGGCGGCCTGCAAGCGCATTTGCCCGCTCTGAAAAATGTTTTTCAAAACCATTGTATTTTTCCTGCATGGTATAAGTATGTTTTCCGAAGTCCTGCAAAAGTCTATCTTTAATCGATTCCTGCGCCTTTTCCATTTCTGCGGAAAGTTTATCGATACCCGCAATGGACTTATCAAATTTTTCGTAATAGTAGGTTGCCTGCTTTTTATATTCGGCAAACTTTGTGTCCGCCGACTGGGAAAGCGCAGCGATACTTTGCGCCGCTTTCGCCGCCGTTTTTTCGAGCCGGGTATTTAATCCCGTTTCAAACTCGGTGAGACGCGAATCAAGCTGCCGGTTCGTATTCTGCATATTCGACTCGGTTTTATCCAAGTCTTTTTCAAGATTGGTGATGCGCTGCGTAAACGCGATCTCCGCTGCGCTGAACTGAGAATGCAGTGAGCTTTCAAGCTTATTTGCTTCTTCTTGCCAATCCTTTTTGAATTTTTCGGTAAGTGCTTTGTTTTCGGACATACCGGCGGTAATCTCCGCCTCAAGCGCGGCGGAACGGTCATCAAGTACCGACTTGTAGTGCTGCATCTGCGCTTCCATTTGGCTTTGCAGTTTGGCAAAAGATTCGTCTTCAAGGTTTTGTGCTTTTTTGCTTGCCTCCGTAAATGCTTTTTTGTACAAATCGTTTAATTGAATTGACGTTACTTCAAGCAGCTCTTCGCTTTTTTTCTGAGCGCCGGCAACACGGTTTTCAAAAGCGGTGATGGTATTATTAAATCCGGCCGTAAGCTGTTCTTCAATCATCTGGAGGTGTTCGCGGTTTTGTTTGTAAAAGCTGTCCTGCATTTCGGGTATGAGTTTTGAAATATGATTCAATTCACTTCGGGCGTCCGTAATTTTCTTTGCAAGCGAATCGACAAAGTCGGATTCTTGACTGACCCGCGCAAGGTTTTTTTCCGCAAGCGCTGCCATGTCCATAACGGTTTTAATGGTTTCTTCCGCCCCTACAACGTTCTTTTCTATTGCATCGATGGATGATGAACGGGCGGTCAGTACATCGGATTTTTTCATAAAATCGTTATAGATGGAATCCAGTCTGTTGACGGCAGCGATGGCCTGCGAAAGTTTTGCGTCAAGCTCTATTGCCGCATCGCGCAAATTCTGTGTCCGTTCTTTGACAAAACCTTCTATTTCGTCTTTAACACGGTCGCCGTATTTTTTTGCTTTTTCAATCGATCGGCTGTTTTTGTCCGTTTGCCGGAAGAAAAGGATCAGCATGAGAGATAGCATAAGCGTTATCGCAGAGGTCAAAAGTTGCATTGACATTCTAAGTTCCACCCTTACTTAAAATAAATTCTGATTTTATAAGACATATTCAAAAGCTCAAGGTCGGCTTTTTTTAAAATAAATCTAAAGAGAACTTCCGAAAAATAAAATTTTGAGAAGCACTCTTTTTCTATTATAACACATAGTTTAAGAATTGACGATAGTTTGAAAAGGAAATATCCGCATAAGGGGGCTTTTTTCTGAAAACCGAAACAAGCGGATTTGCGATATATGCGGTTTTCATACCGGCAGTGGAGGCGCCGGCAACATCATACGCTCTGCTGTTTCCGACATATAGGATACGTTCGCATGGTGTATTCAAAGCTTCCGCAAGTTTAAGGAACGGAATGCGGGAGGGTTTAAGAGCGCCGAGCGCTTCGGAATCCAACGCGGCATCGCAGAACGGAAGAATGCCCCATACGGAACCTTTCTGTTCGGGCGGAAAATCCGATAGAATCCCGATTTTAAACCCCGCCTCTTTTAATCGTATGATCGCTTCTTTTGCAAAAGGATACGGACGGATACGCACAAATTTCTTTTTCCATCCCCTATATATTTCTCTGTCTAAAAAATCGCTTACTTCTTGCGGGGAGATATTAAGATGAGTTGCCAACAATTCGTTTTGCACATTAAAAAAATCCGGCAGCACTTTATCCGGATCAGATGAACTGTATCCGTGTAAAATATGACGAACTTTTCCAAAAGCTTTCATAAAACGGATATGACGGATAAAAAACGGAACGGCACGCAGCGTCAGCTTCCATGCAGGATAGAGCGTGCCGTCTATATCGAATGCGATCGCCTCAATGCCGTGTATTTTACTTACAATCAT
>CAUTOZ010000157.1:0-2912 GCA_963539635.1 uncultured Treponema sp. | reverse complement strand
ATACAGGCAAAGGTTTAAAGCTGGCTTACTAAAACCGGCTGCTTAAACTACAACTGTTAGGGAATCAGAGGGCTGCACTTTTATTGACTTTTCCAGAATTTGCCAAAGGCTCATGTCATCATCATGAACAATGCGTCGTTTCACAAAAAAGAGGTCTACAGAACATTGCGGGAAAATACGCGCAAACCTTGATTTTTCTGCCGCCGTATACACCTAATCACAATCCTTATTGAACACACGAGGAGCGCTCTAAAGCGAAAAATTGCCAGCTGTGTTCATCGGTATGTATCCGTCTTTCAGGTTATGAATGCTGTTTTACAAGATAAGCCGTTATAAATACCCGCAAGAGGAATTCCTACGGCAGCACCTGTATGTCTGCACTGTCGAGAACCTCCCAACCTTTTTCTTTTGCGTCATGCAGGGCAAGTGCGGACGGTTTGCCGTTTGTCATGTTGTCTCCGGCTGCAAGAATTCGTACTTGGCGGACGGCAGAATTTTTTCTGCCGCGTTCCGACGCTGCAAGACTTTGAAGCAGCGCATCCATCGCTCCGCTTGCAATCTTGTTGCGGTAACACCGAAGTTGTGTAAGATTTTTACAGGCGGCAGCGTCTAATGCAGTCAATCGATTTATGCCGCACCACAAAAGTTCAAGCCGCTCCAGAGCCGAAATGTCAAGCGCAGTCAACTGATTGTTGTAGCATTGCAAGCGTTTTAGTGATTTATTTGCGGACACATCCAAAGAGGTGAGTTTATTGCCCGCACAATACAGGACTTCAAGAGAAGGACAGCGGGAAAGATCGATATTTTCGACGAGACCGTTATCGTTTATATCGACTTCGCGGATAGCGCCGGTAAACGTTATTTCCGTTCCATGCGCGGTGAGTATCTGCATGGGTTTATCTTCATGTAATTCGCGCACTTCGTCGGCGCCGGAAATACGATTTTTGTCCGCGCCGCGCACCGTTACCGGAGAATTATCCGCAGTTTTCATTCGTACTTCGAGTGCACAACCTTGGGGGACCGTAATTTTTACGATTCCTTTTTTTTCCGCCGCAGACAGCGTCACGCACAATGCAAGCGCGAAAACCGCCGTAAAAATTCGTTTTGCGTTAAATATCAAAATCATATCCTCCTTTGTTCCTCTTTTTTCCAGTCAAAAATCGCCAATCACTTTTCATTTTGAGCCTGCGGTTTTTCTTTCATTCTTTGACGTTCAATATAGCCGCATGTTTCCAGATATTTTCGCCGCGTAATAACTAAATTGATAATCTCTCGATACATATTGTAGTCAACTTCGAGGGCAATCGGCAGGATATACAATTCCGTTTCGTCGCAGTAGCGCGCAATAAAGGCTTCATCGGTTACAAAGCCTAAACTAATCATATTGCTGATTCGGTCGGCGCATTTTAGGATTTTAGCGTACTGGCTTCCTTCTTCAATAATATGATGCAGGTAGTCGGACTTGAGTTGTCCTTCACGTTTTGTAACTTCAAGCACCAGCCGGTATACCGCTTCCCCGTCCGAGTCGCAGTTGATGATTCTATTGACGTCGAAACCGGCAATGTCTTCAACTACATCGTGAATGACCGACGCTTTAAGCAGCACGGCGTTGATATATCCGTAGTCAATGAGGATTGCCAGCGTATCCATTTGGTGACGGAACATATTGCCGCCGGCGTGCCGCGCCTTGCCGATTAAATCCGTTGCAAGCTGCATATACGGCGCAAGCGAGATTTTTTCCAGCGCCATCATGGACGCAGTATCCATGCGCTCAGGCTTATTGACTTGCATTTCGTATTTGTATTTTCCCATGTTCCGCCTCCATAATTTTTTTGCGCTCCCCGCCCGTCTGGTTTCCGCCTCCGCTCATCCGTTCCGCCGCAGTTTTTTTTGCGCGTCCTATGCTGGAATCGCACGTTTTTTTTCGGCGCGGCGAACCTGAAAACGCGTGTCCGCCTTATATCAATTATGAGAAGCGCACGCAAGCGTTTTTTAGAAATTTCTTTTCGCCCTTACAAACTTTCCATATACGATTGCAGTTTTTCGATACGGCGTTTGCATTCTTCAAGTTTTTTGCGTTCGGCAAGCACAACGTCTTCCGGCGCGTTTTGGGCAAACTTTCCGGAAAGTTTCGCTTCGCTCTTTTTCGCTGCCGCGCTTTCCGCCTCTATTGATTTTTTAAAACGCGCCATAAGCTGCTCTTTGTTTATCGATTCGTCAACCAAAAGGAACGCTTCAAATCCCTCGCCGACGGCTCCTATCGCGCGCTGAGGTTTCGCCTCCGTAAAGTCGATATGGGCAACGCCTGCAAGCAATTCGATGACGGCGGCTTTTTCACGGCAGACTTCCGCCGCGCTGCCTTTCGTGACCGTCACCGCAAGATTGATTTTCGACGCGGGATCAAGTCCGCATTCCACGCGCAAGCCGCGTACTTTGCCGATTAAATCTTTGAGCACGTCAAAGCGCGCGTCGATTTCCGTATTGAATCTTTCGTCTTGCACATCGGGGAACGGCGCGTTTATCAAAAGAGATGAATATACGGAATTCGACAAAATCTTTTGCCGCCCCGCATGTGCGCGGTTTTCCGTAATAACTTTCAGCGGCAGTTTGGAATAAATTTCTTCGGTAACGAACGGCAAAAACGGATGCAGAAGGCGCAGATTTTCTTCCAAAATGTTTAACAACACCGACACCGCGCGATTTTTTTCGCGCTCATCGCCGTTTCTAAAGGAAAGTTTTGTCGCTTCAACGTACCAGTCGCAGAATTCGTTCCAAAAATATTCCATCAATGCGCTTGCCGCGTCGTTGTAGCGGTAGCCGTCAAGAGCAGTGCGCATTTCGGTAACGGCGCGGTTGAGCCGCCCGAAAATCCAGCGGTCAAGTTCCGTCAAGTCCCCGTCGCAGACGGAAAT
>CAUTOZ010000156.1:0-3126 GCA_963539635.1 uncultured Treponema sp. | reverse complement strand
AATAATATCAATTCCTCCATAACGTTACTTTACTATACTTTTCTTTCGTGCTGAGCCCCTGCTTCCGCCCATTCCCCGCGTTGACACGCCTTTCCCAAAAACGTATACTCTGCCCGTACATTTTAATATCCTTTTAAGATGGACTCGTGACACACGGGTCTTTTTTTATGCGGTCGTACCGATTGGAGTAAAAGTGGAATATAAATCGCTTGAGTCTTTTCCTTATTATAAAGATTGCGCGCCGCTTGTAGAGGCGCTGGGGTATTTTTTGGTGGAACTGCGCGTTGTCAGCCAAAAACAAAGCGTACGGATTTCTGCGGTGATTGCGTCAAAAAATTCTGCGGCGGAAATTGGGGTGGACGACTGTTCAAAAGTACACCATGCGCTTTTGCCGCGGCTTGAAGCCCTGCTCGGAACAGACGACACGTATATGGAACTTACCTCACCCGGCATGGAGCGCACCATTAAAAATGCGGCGGAATTCGCTTTTTTTATCGGGCGGAACGTGCGTGTCTGGGATAAAAATGTATCTGATTGGAGAAGCGGAACTATTACCGGCGCGGACGAGAGTTCTGTGCGGCTTAAAATCGATGAAACGGAAGAGACGTTTTTATTTGAACATATCGCGAAAGCGAAA
Source organism: uncultured Treponema sp. (assembly GCA_963539635.1). Taxonomy (GTDB): domain Bacteria; phylum Spirochaetota; class Spirochaetia; order Treponematales; family Treponemataceae; genus Treponema_D. The sequence goes on along the minus strand of CAUTOZ010000156.1, from coordinate 2,489 downwards.
TTCAACAATCGGTAGCGGGGCTTGTACAGTCTTGCTGCCAAAATCCGATACATCGGCTGTTTTTATTCCGCGTCTCTTACAGCATACGCAGTAAAAACAGCGGGACACGGAGAATGCAAAGAACGCTTAAACCGTGCTTCCTATTCAACCTGCTCGAAAACGGTAGTTTTGGAACAGGTCATTTACAATTCATAATTACGGGGGCTTAAAATGTCAGAAATGGCAGAAGCGATTCACGCCTTGATTGCAGAAAAAGGCTATTCGGAGGAATCGGTAAAACAGACAATTGAAAGTGCGCTCAAGGCTGCTTATAAACGGACGTACGGTACGGCGGAAAACGCAGTAGTACGCTTTGCGGACGATATGTCGGACGTATTGATTTATTCGAGAAAGACAGTTGTTGACGGCGTGTACGACCCTGTTACGGAAATTGAACTTGAAGATGCTAAAAAATTGAGCGAAGACTGCGAAATCGGCGACGAAATCGACATTCTTGAAGACCCCAAGTCCTTTGACCGTTCGGCGGTTACGACGGGAAAGCAGACGGCGCACCAAGGCTTAAATGAGTCGATTAAAGATTCGCTTTACAATCAATACAAAGATAAAATCGGCGAAATGATAAACGGCTACTACCAGCGCGAGCGCAACGGCAATATTTATGTTGACTTGGGCAATTCCGGCAAGTTGGAAGGTATGCTGCCAAAAAAATATCAATCGCCGCGGGAAAGTTATGAACAAGGCGACCGGATTAAGTCGATAATCGTGGATATAAAGCGCACCTCAGCGGGACTTCAGTTGGTTTTAAGCCGGAGCGACCCGCGGTTAGTGAGCATTATTATGGAGATGGAAATTCCTGAAATTGCGGACGGCACCGTAAAAATCGAAAGTATTGTGCGCGACGCGGGCTACCGCACTAAAATGGCGGTTTCTTCCATTCGAGAGGAAATTGACCCTGTCGGCGCCTGCGTCGGCACCAAGGGCGTGCGCATTCAAAACGTTATCCGCGAACTTTTGGGCGAGAAAATCGACGTTTTGCGCTATGACGCCGACCCTTCGATTTTTATTAAAAACGCGCTTTCTCCCGCGCAGGTTTCTCGCGTCATCATTTTTGACCCGGTAAAACGCGAAGCGCTTGCGATTGTCGATGAGTCGAACTTTTCGCTTGCAATCGGAAAGCAGGGGCAGAATGTGCGGCTTGCAAACCGGCTTTGCAATTGGAATATCGACGTAAAAACGCCTGAGCAGACGGCGGGAATGGATTTATCGGATAAGGCGACGACGCAGGCGGCGTTGAATCTCTTTAAAGACGCTGCCGAAGAAACTGCGGAAATTACGAGTCTTGCGGAACTGCCCGGAATCGATGAGCGCGCTGCGGAACTTTTGAAAAACGGCGGCATTGAAGACATCGTTCAATTCATGGATGCGTATGAAAGCGGCGGAACTGAAAAAATCGAAGGGCTTACGAAGGCTGAAATCGATGCCGTGTACGCTTTGATTAAAGAAAATGTTGAATTTGTTGAAGAAGAGGGCGATGAAGAACAGTCGTCTTCGGAGTCAGAACAGAGCGCGCCTCTTGAAGAAAAGTATTATTGCCCCGAGTGCGGCGCGGAAATCACCCTTGATATGACGCAGTGCCCCAAGTGCGGCGTTGAGTTTGAATTTACAGAGGACGAGGAATAGGAAATTTATGGCAGAAGAATCTGAGAAAAAACCTGAATTTGTCATTCACAAAAAGCAGAGCGAAAGCGGCGCTCCGGCGGCAAAAAAGCGCGTCGTTGTCGTAAAAAAAACGCCCGCTCCGGCAGCTGGTGAAAATTCAAACGAGCCGCAGAAAAAAACGGCAGTCCGCGTTGTGGTAAAGTCCAAAGACGCCGAAGCGCCGAAACCGGCAAAACACGCGCCGCCTCCCGCCCCCGCCCCCGCCCCTAAAGCGGCGGAACGGCATGAAAAGCAAGAGGTGCCGCAGCCTCCGAAAGCGGGCGCAAAACCTCCGCGGCCGCAGACAAAAACAGATGAAAAGCCGCCTCAGAAAAAAGCGCTTGAATTGCACTCTGCTCGTCCCAATGTAAAAGCGGGTAATCTTTCCGACGCTCGCACCGGACGCGGCGGCTATAACCGCGGAGGCTACAATAATGGTTCTTCCGGCTATAACAACGGCAATGCCGGCTTTGGGCGCAATAACCGCAGAAATAACGGCGGGTTTACCGGTACGCAGGCGCGGCAGGGCTATCAAGACAGAGAGCGCGGCGGACAGGGACAAAGCCGCGACGGGCAAAACCGTCCTTACGGTCAGAATAGAGGGAATTTCCAAAACAGACCGGGCTTTAATAACCGCACAGGGCAAAATCAAGGCGGACAGCGCTTTGGGCAGGGCGGCTTCCGTTCAGGCGGCGGCGCGTCCGGTTCAGTTCCTCCGATGATGCAGGGACGCACACCGGCAAAAACGCAGTTTAAGGGCAAAAAGCAGATTTATAAGCGCAAGGACGAAG
>CAUTOZ010000155.1:0-3157 GCA_963539635.1 uncultured Treponema sp. | reverse complement strand
CGTATTTTCAGCAAAAGATACTGGAGCATTTAGAGCGGCTTGAAGCACAGGAACTGCGGAGCATTAAAAAATCCTTACGAGAAGCGGAGACGCTTGTAAAAGCGGGACTTCCAATTGGAACCATCCGCACATGGAAGGGCAAGAAGTTTATCAAAATCGCGCCGAATAAGTGGAAACCAAAGTATGACGGCGAATCTCGCGGGGCAAAGCTGGCAGTTGCCGCGCTCAAGAAAAAGGCTGCCAACTGCACGGATTCAAAGCAGCTCATGCAGCTCGTTTTAGAAAACCGCTCGCGTTTCAGCGACGAAAGCGGCCGCCCGCTGCCGTTTGTGCAGGAATTAAGCGACTATGTTTCCGAGTTAAACAATAAAATTGAGCGTAACAAACGCGCAGAAGAAAATGGAGAAATGTCTCCTGCCGACAAATTGCGAAACCTTTTAAGCGGCTGGTCAAAAAAAGAACGGCATGAAAAACTTATATTGATGGGAGAAAAAGGCGGTAATCGGGGGAAACTTGCGCGTCAAATCCTAAAAGAAGATTTTGGCGAAATCGTAAAAATGAAATTCTCCCCAGAAGCCGAACGGAAAAGAAAAGTCCGCATAACATTCAATAAAAAGAAATTGGGCGCAAAACCCGCCGCAACGAAAGAGCGGGCAGCGGAAGCGCAAAACCCGCCGGAAGAAATTGATAAAAATACAGCGGCGAAAAAAGACGAAAATGAGGTTCGCCAAAACCGCAGCGAGGCTATGAAGGGCAACCAGAACGCAAAGAAAGACGGCATAGAGAAAATCAAAGCGCAGTATGAGGCTACTCGGAGCGTTTCCGGCGATGCGGACGAAATATACGTCGGGGATAAGACGTTTCAGGGGACGTGGAAGCTCGTTGAAGCGGCGGCTCCGTCTGCAAGTCATAATGAGCGGACGTTTTACAAAACGGAAGGCTTCCCAGAAAACGCGGACGGCTCGACGGTCAATGACCGCGACTATGAGCATGACAAGGCGGCGCAGGAAGCGGTTATCAGCGTTGCCGGAAAGTATGAAGGGCGCGCGCTTTCGTTCGATTCGCCTGTTGTCGTAACGCAAGACGGAGTTGTCGTCTCCGGCAACAACCGTACGATGTCAAGCAAACTTGCCGCCTCAAAAGGCACGGACGGCGCGTACATCGAAGCGTTGAAAAAACGCGCTAAAAAATTCGGCTTTGAGGCAAAAGACTTAGAAGGATTTAAAAATCCGCGCGTCGTCTTTGAAATTCAAAGCGATGATAACTATTCGACACAGCAGTTTGCCCAGTTCAACGTGAGCGAAACAAAGGCGATGAATCCGATAGAAACGGCGGTCAAAGTGTCAAAAACCGTAAAGCCTGAAACGGTCAAAGCGGCGGCGGAAGTCATTACGGAGTTTGATACGATGGGCGAATTGTACGCCGATTCAAAGGCGGTCGGGCGTATCTTTGACAAGTTTGAGACGGCGGGGATTATCAATCGCTTTACGCGCCCGCAATATGAAAATGCAGGAGCAATCACCGGAGCGGGCAAAGAGTTTTTAGAGACAGTTTTAATCGGCTCGGTGGTAAACGAAAAGAACATACGCGGACTAAACCGCGAGGGCTGCAAGAGCATTCGCCGTAAGCTCGTCCGCGCAATTTCTCCGCTGGTCAACAACAAAAGCATGGGCGGCTACGCGGTTACCGACGAACTCAATGCTGCAATTGATGTGATGATGCAGGTCAACATTGAAAAAGACAAATTTAAGTCCGTTTCGGAGTTTGCCATGCAGCAGAATATGTTTGAAAAACAAAATCCGGTTGCGATTGAACTTGCAAAGAAACTAGAAGGCAAGGAAAAGGACTTTGCCGACTTTATGCAGGGCATGAACGCCGCGCTGGAGCCGGGGGCAAGCGGGCAGGTGGATATATTTTTCGGCGGCGTGGAAACAAAAGAGGACGTGCTTAACCGAATGCTCGGTATTAAAAAAGCCGTCGCAAAAATCTTGACGGACTTTTTGACGCGGAAAATGAGGGCGGCGTAGAGGCGATGTATGGTAAATGACGCTATTGTTGTCGGCGCAATACGCGCCTGCCAAACGCGGGCGGAGCTGGAAAACGTGTTTGAGCTGTTCGCAGTCTCCGGCCTAGAAGAGCGGTATGCTCTGCTGAATAAGGCGATGTACAGCCCTAAAGTATTCTACACGGGCAATCCGACGACCGAACAGAAATACGAATTGGCAGTAGCAGTATTTTTTAAAGGCGCGTGGAAATTGCAAGAGTATTATGAAAAATTAAGGGTTGGAGTTATTAGATGACTGGCATGGACGTATATAAAAAAATTGCTGCAATACTGAAACGTCTTTATTTGTGTACGAACAGAGCGCAAATAGACGAATTATTTATTGCAGAAAATATATTTGATTACAAAGAAAGAATCGCGTTGATGCAGAAATGTATGGGGATGGAAGATATTTGTAATATGCCGGAGAAAATTACGCTGAAAGATGAATATGATTTTGAATGCGAAATATTTGAAGAGGGAACATGGCGACTTCTAAAGTAGCTGTAGGTACCGTATCTACGGAGGCAATGACATGAGCAGATGCAATAAAATAACAAAGGTGAATATTGAAGGGACGGTAATAGAAACGGGGCACATTCATTATAAAAATGATTTTAATGGGCATTATGTTCCGCCGCTTCATTTTGTTTTAATACAAAACGAAGGAATAAATAATTATACTGCTGTTTTGTTAGAATTAAGTTTGTTTGCCGCGGAGTATTCTCCGCAGTGCACTCTCAAAGAGATGGCGCAGTACGGCGGCAAAATATTACAGGATATTTTTTCACAACGGCGCAGCATTGCGGCATTAAAAGGCAAGGCAATGAGTTCGCGTTTCGATATTTTATGGCGGCAATATCGCACAATGCAGTTTGCGGATGACTGGCAGCCCATTGAATACGGTGAAATATACGGCAATCTGCGCTATGACATTTATCGCGCGGTAAGAAAATAGCAGAATGAGTATATACGCGGAGGTGAAAACATGGATATTGCAAAGCGTTGTAAAGAATTGGGCATTATCCATTTTAGCGGTGCAGAAATGGCGGTAAAGGAAGACGTGCTGACAGCCTTGAATGCGATTGAAGCAAATATGAATGTTACATCCGA
>CAUTOZ010000154.1:0-3206 GCA_963539635.1 uncultured Treponema sp. | reverse complement strand
TGATGCAGCAGCACGCGCGGATTAAGGCGGAACATCCTGACGATATTCTTTTTTTCAGGCTTGGAGATTTCTATGAAATGTTCAATGACGATGCCGTTTCCGTCTCCAAATTACTCAATCTTACGCTTACGCATCGGGGCTCTTCTCCAATGTGCGGCATCCCGTACCATGCCGCTAAAGCGTATATTGCGCGTTTGTTAAGGCTCGGAAAAAAAATTGCAATCTGCGAGCAAATCGGCGACCCGAAAGCAAAGGGGCTGACCGAACGCAAAGTTGTAGAAGTTATCACGCCGGGCACGGTTCTTGAGAGCGAATATCTTGAAGGAAATACGCATAATTATCTTGCAGCCTTTTGCGTTGCGAGCGGGGGAGCGGCAGGGTTTGCCTTTATCGACGTTACGACATCTGATTTTCTGGCGACATCATGGCGCGCTTCCGATATGGAAGATAATTTTGCAAAAGAACTTGGACGCTCCTCTCCGCGCGAATTGCTTTTGCCGCAGTCGCTCCAATCAAACAGGATAATTCAAGATACGCTTGCTTCTTTTAGCGCTATGTCGGTTTCGTATTATCCTGACTGGGATTTTAATGCGGAAAGCGCGTACACGAAGCTCAAACGTCAGTTTAAGACAGCAAGTCTTCGCGCATTTGGACTGACGAAAACGTCGCCGGAAGTTCCTGCAGCAGGATTCTTACTCGATTATCTTTCAAAAACTGCGCATACTGCGATTCCGCACGTCAGCGGAATCAAGATATATAAAGACAGTCAATTTTTAATAATTGATGAGTCCTCTCGCCGGAATCTTGAATTGGTGTCGAATCTTCGAGACGGAACAATGCAGTATACGCTGCTTGAATGCGTAAGCCGCGCCATGACTTCTATGGGCAGCCGCATGATTCGACAGTGGATTTTGTATCCTCTGACGGACGAAGCGATGATAAATGCGCGGCAATCCCATGTCGCTTTATTTACGGAAAATCGTACGCTTTTGGAGACCGTGCGGCAGGGGCTTTCTCCCGTGCTCGATATTGAGCGTCTTTCTTCACGCATTGCGACCGATAAAGCGCACGCTAAGGATTTGCAGGCTCTAAAAACGAGTCTGACCGCATGGCTTTCCGTTCGCGCATCTCTTTCAGAATATGACTTTGCCTCGATTGACGATGAGAGCGCAGTTGAAATCATTGATTTAATTCAAAATGCGATTGACGATGACCCAAGTACGTCTCTGACTGACGGCGGAGTAATAAAAGCCGGATATTCTGCGGAGCTGGATCATTGGCGCGATGTCCGAGACAATTTTGACCGGATTATGGGCGAGTACGAAATCTCCGAGCGCGAGCGCACGGGCATTGCTCCGCTTAAAATCAAGTACACGAACGCTTCGGGATATTTTATTGAAGTGCCGCGCTCCCGCGTCTCTTCCGTTCCCGATGATTTTGTACGGAGCCGGACGCTTTTAACCGGAGACCGGTATACGACGACGCGCTTAAAAGAGTTAGAGCGAGAGTTGAGCGAAGCCGGTGCGCGAATCCTTGAATTGGAACGAGACCTTTTCCTTGAAGTGCGGAGTACGCTGCAAAAATACGTTCCTTACCTCATGCAGACTGCCGGAGAAATCGCCTATGCCGACGCCGCCGTTTCGTTTGCGAAAACTGCCGTTATCCGCGATTGGACGCGTCCGCTCATTGGTGCTGGCGCCGGCTTTAAAATTGAAGGCGGCAGACATCCCGTCGTTGAAAATCATATTCCGAGCGGCGAATTTATCCCGAACGACTTGGAAATCGGGGCAGGGGAGGGGGTCTTTCCGTCGTTTGCGCTTATAACAGGTCCTAATATGGCGGGAAAAAGTACCTTTTTGCGGCAAAATGCGCTTATCGCACTGCTTGCTCAGATAGGTTCTTTTGTTCCTGCAACAAATGCGGAAATCGGAATCGTCGATAGAATTTTTTGCCGCGTAGGTGCAAGCGATAACCTTGCGCGCGGCGAATCGACGTTTTTAGTCGAAATGACTGAGACTGCGAATATTTTGCGAGCCGCGACGGAGCGTTCGCTTGTAATCATGGATGAAGTTGGGCGCGGAACATCTACCGAAGACGGACTTTCCATTGCTCAGGCTGTTTCCGAATATCTTTTGAACGAAATAAAATGCCGCACGCTCTTTGCGACGCATTACCACGAGTTGACACGCCTTAGTCATCCTGAGTTGAAACTTCTGTGCATGGACGTAGCGGAAAGCGGCGGAACCGTAACGTTTTTGCGCAAGGTAAAGGCGGGCGCAAGCGAAAACTCATACGGCATCCACGTTGCGCGTCTTGCTGGCGTTCCTGAAAGCGTCATCAAGCGCGCAGGCGCAATCCTTGAACATATACAAAAACTTGCCGAAGACCGCCCTGTTTTAGACACGCTGCCGGAATGTAAAGCGGAAAGCGCGGCGATAAAACCTGTTTTGACTGCCCCCGGACTATTCAGCGACGAAGAAATTATTTTGGACGAAATTCTTTCTGCTGATACGGATGCAATGACGCCGCTTGCTGCATTACAAGCTGTCGCACGCTGGAAAAAAACGCTTTCAGGACGGTAATTATTTGCGGCGGGGTGGAGGAATTGCTTACGTTTTATAAAAAAAGACAGAGCGGCGATATATTACCGCCGCTCCGTGCGTGCAAGCAAAGTTATTTTCTGCTTATATCGCCTTTAATCACGATATCGAAGTTTTCTGCAAATTGCGCTTCAACGTCCTTATCTAACAAATCCATTTTTTTCTTTTGGTCTTTGCCGTTATATGTTGCGTGGCAGTAGGGCTTGTTGCCGCTGAATTTAGAGTGCGCCGCGCTTTTCTTCTGGTCTTTGTTAAATTCATTGACTTTCGCCGTAATCGCTGCCGCCGTTACCATGTCCGTATCAGAAGCGCTTGTGCTAAAAAGACTGCCGACATAGGAGTTGCCTTTGAGTGAATCCCACCCGTGTTCTTTCAAGTCTTGCTCATTCTGTACATTCTGCGGAGTAAGGAATGAACTGAACGCCTCTTTGTACGCGTCTGCAAAATCATCTTTAGTCAACTGTTTGCAGCCTGCAGAAACCAATGCGGCAGTAATCGCTACCGCCGCCAAAAATTTAGTGCTTTTCATAAAAAGCCTCCTTGAAGTAAATATGCGGTGCACTCTAGGGGGGGGGCGGCCCCCGGGGGGGGGGGGGGGGGGGGGGG
>CAUTOZ010000153.1:0-3221 GCA_963539635.1 uncultured Treponema sp. | reverse complement strand
CGTATTTTCAGCAAAAGATACTGGAGCATTTAGAGCGGCTTGAAGCACAGGAACTTCGGAGCATTAAAAAGTCGCTTCGAGAAGCGGAGACGCTCGTAAAGGCGGAACTTCCGATTGGGACAATCCGCACATGGAAAGGCAAGAAGTTTATTAAAATCGCGCCGAATAAGTGGAAACCAAAGTATGACGACGAATCTCGCGGGGCAAAAATGGCAATCGCCGCGCTCAAAAAAAAGGCGCAAGCCTGCACGGACTCAAAACAGCTCATGCAGCTTGTTTTAGAAAACCGCTCGCGATTCAGCGACGACAGCGGCCGTCCGCTGCCGTTTGTGCAGGAATTAAGCGACTATGTTTCCGAATTAAACAATAAAATTGAGCGCGGAAAGGCAATGGGACAGCAGATTGATAAAATCTATGCCAGACAACTGAAACGGATAAAAGCATTGCGCAAAAAAGGCTATACCGACGAGCAGATAGACAATGACCACGTTATAAAACAGACGAAACAGGCTATGCGGGATTTAGACAAGCCAAAGAATCAAAGTAAAAGAAAAGTCCGCATAACATTCAATAAAAAGAAATTGGGCGCAAAACCCGCCGCAACGAAAGAACGGGCAGCGGAAGCGCAAATCACGCCGGAAGAGTTTTCAAAACTCGAAAGGGAAGCGAGTCAAGAGTGCGATAAAACGGCTTTAAGTCGTACAGAAATGCTAAAAAAGCCTATTGCAAGTATTCAGCAGTTTGCGAATTCTCGTGTAGAGGATTTTGAAGGCGGCATTGATGATTTTATCGACTACATGAAAAAGGAAAATCCGAATGTAACCATGCAGAAAGTAGGAAAAGAATTTGCGCGGCTTATCAATCGCAATATTGCACGAAAGATTTTTGCGGACAAAGAAAAAGGATTTCTCGTTCTTGATAAAGACGGTTATTTGAAAACGCCGGAAGAAATTGATAAAAATACAGCGGCGAAAAAAGACGAAAATGAGGCTCGCCAAAACCGCAGCGAGGCTATGAAGGGCAACCAGAACGCAAAGTCAAGCGGCATAGAGAAAATCAAAGCGCAGTATGAGTCGTCTCGGAGCGTTTCCGGCGATACGGACGAAATATACGTCGGGGATAAGACGTTTCAGGGGACGTGGAAGCTCGTTGAAGCGGCGGCTCCGTCTGCAAGTCATAATGAGCGGACGTTTTACAAAACGGAAGGCTTCCCAGAAAACGCGGACGGCTCGACGGTCAATGACCGCGACTATGAGCATGACAAGGCGGCGCAGGAAGCGGTTATCAGCGTTGCCGGAAAGTATGAAGGGCGCGCGCTTTCGTTCGATTCGCCTGTTGTCGTAACGCAAGACGGAGTTGTCGTCTCCGGCAACAACCGTACGATGTCAAGCAAACTTGCCGCCTCAAAAGGCACGGACGGCGCGTACATCGAAGCGTTGAAAAAACGCGCTAAAAAATTCGGCTTTGAGGCAAAAGACTTAGAAGGATTTAAAAATCCGCGCGTCGTCTTTGAAATTCAAAGCGATGATAACTATTCGACACAGCAGTTTGCCCAGTTCAACGTGAGCGAAACAAAGGCGATGAATCCGATAGAAACGGCGGTCAAAGTGTCAAAAACCGTAAAGCCTGAAACGGTCAAAGCGGCGGCGGAAGTCATTACGGAGTTTGATACGATGGGCGAATTGTACGCCGATTCAAAGGCGGTCGGGCGTATCTTTGACAAGTTTGAGACGGCGGGGATTATCAATCGCTTTACGCGCCCGCAATATGAAAATGCAGGAGCAATCACCGGAGCGGGCAAAGAGTTTTTAGAGACAGTTTTAATCGGCTCGGTGGTAAACGAAAAGAACATACGCGGACTAAACCGCGAGGGCTGCAAGAGCATTCGCCGTAAGCTCGTCCGCGCAATTTCTCCGCTGGTCAACAACAAAAGCATGGGCGGCTACGCGGTTACCGACGAACTCAATGCTGCAATTGATGTGATGATGCAGGTCAACATTGAAAAAGACAAATTTAAGTCCGTTTCGGAGTTTGCCATGCAGCAGAATATGTTTGAAAAACAAAATCCGGTTGCGATTGAACTTGCAAAGAAACTAGAAGGCAAGGAAAAGGACTTTGCCGACTTTATGCAGGGCATGAACGCCGCGCTGGAGCCGGGGGCAAGCGGGCAGGTGGATATATTTTTCGGCGGCGTGGAAACAAAAGAGGACGTGCTTAACCGAATGCTCGGTATTAAAAAAGCCGTCGCAAAAATCTTGACGGACTTTTTGACGCGGAAAATGAGGGCGGCGTAGAGGCGATGTATGGTAAATGACGCTATTGTTGTCGGCGCAATACGCGCCTGCCAAACGCGGGCGGAGCTGGAAAACGTGTTTGAGCTGTTCGCAGTCTCCGGCCTAGAAGAGCGGTATGCTCTGCTGAATAAGGCGATGTACAGCCCTAAAGTATTCTACACGGGCAATCCGACGACCGAACAGAAATACGAATTGGCAGTAGCAGTATTTTTTAAAGGCGCGTGGAAATTGCAAGAGTATTATGAAAAATTAAGGGTTGGAGTTATTAGATGACTGGCATGGACGTATATAAAAAAATTGCTGCAATACTGAAACGTCTTTATTTGTGTACGAACAGAGCGCAAATAGACGAATTATTTATTGCAGAAAATATATTTGATTACAAAGAACGAATCGCGTTGATGCAGAAATGTATGGGGGCGGAAGATATTTGCAATATGCCGGAGAACATTACGGCGAAAGAAGAATATGATTTTGAATGCGAAGTATTTGAAGAGGGAACATGGCGACTTCTAAAGCAGCTGCCGTTTGCAGCGAATTAGATGAGACAATAAAAGACAAATTAAAAGACGCTTTTTATTTTTTAACTCCCCGAAGGACTATACTCATGGGCAATCTTATGGATTTAACCAACAAAGAAAACATGGATATTGCAAAGCGTTGTAAAGAATTGGGCATTATCTATTTTAGCGGTGCAGAAACGGCGGTAAAGGAAGACGTGCTGACAGCCTTGAATGCAATTGAAGCAAATATGAATGTTACATCCGACGAAGAAATGTATAACCGCATAAAAGAATTGCAGAATGCAAAAAAATATCGTGCATCATGCGCTCGCTCTTAATGTCGGTGAAAGCAAAACGAGGGAGCGGGCGCAACTTTTTACCCTAAAAATAATTTCCAAAGGAGAATGCCTGTTCCCGTCATAAT
>CAUTOZ010000152.1:0-3227 GCA_963539635.1 uncultured Treponema sp. | reverse complement strand
AAATTATCTTGATATTAAAAGTATCAGGTGAATTTTTTTAAAGAGACAAGCAAAATCACAAATTTACCCCCCCCCCCCCCGAACTCGGCGGAAAAACGTTTAGCAGTCTGCAATCGCTGATATTTACATTCATTTTCTTCTATATCGTACAACTTAATTCACCAGCTATATGCTGTTCCAGTCGGCATGATATATACCGCGCCGGTACGCGGCATTCAGGGCTTTCGCCGCCGTTTTGTTCGATAATTTTACGCTCAAGGCAGTCGAAATATTAGGTGCAAAGGACGGTGTTTGAACGGCACAATTGTGTTCGGCAGTCGGCATTGTAAAGTCCGGCAGACGAAATAAACAGGGACGAAGACCGCCGCGCGTTTCGCTTGTTGTACGCGGCAGCATTTTTTGGAAAAAGGAGTTTATATGAACAAAAGATTTTCATTGAAGAACAAGTTGATTGTAATTTTCGGTGTGCTTATTGCGCTTGCATCGACAATCGAAGGAGTTTTTGCAATCCGTATTGCGCGGAAGGCTGTAACGGAAAAAGTCGAAGCGCACTTAATCGCTAAAGCGGCGGACACGGCGGAAATTCTTGACGGACGCATTACCGCCGTCTGGCAGTTTCTTGAAGGCGTGGCGCGGATGCGGCTTTTGCGTGACCCGAACGCCTCTATGGCAGAAAAAATGGCTTTACTGCAGAGAGAAGCCTCGTTCCATCCGGATATTTTGAATTTCGACTTGTGTGATACCAAAGGAATCCGGTACGCGCCCGGCGGCAAGTCGATTTTTGTCGGCGACAGAGAGTGGTATATCAACGCAATGAAAGGAGAAAACTCCGTTTCCGAGCCGCTTATTTCGCGATTGACCGGCAGTTTTGTTATGGCGTACGTCGTTCCCGTTCGCGACGATGCGCATAATATCATCAATGTTTTGCTTGCGGTAAAAAAAGGAACAACCTTGAGTGACGTTATTTCCGATATTACCATCGGCGAAACCGGCTACTGCTTTGTTCTGGGGGAGACAGGAACAACGATTGCCTCCCGCGATGTGTCCGCTGTTGAAAAAATGTTTAATGCCGTCGAGGAAGCCAAGCAAGACCCATCGATGAAATCCCTTGCCGACTTTGAAAAAATGGCGGTTGAAGTCGATAAGTCTTCCGTCGGCACGTACATATATAAAGGAATAAAAAAGATTTCTTCGTATGCAACGATGAAAACCACAGACTGGACGGTTATTATTTCTGCTCCGCTTGAGGAGTTCATGGGGACGGTGCGCGTACTGCGCATATCCATGCTCATTATCGGCGGCATAATTTTGGCGATTGCTGTCGGTATCGTGTTTTTTGTCGCACGAGCGATGATACAACCAATCCAAACGACGGTCATCGCATTACGGAATATTGCTCAAGGTGAAGGCGACTTGACGGTGCGTCTGCCCATAACCGGCAATGACGAGATAACAGACTTATCAGAATACTTCAACGAAACAATTGCAAAGATTGGGACTTCGATACGCGCAGTCGGTGAGAACAGTAAAATGATGGAAGGGATAGGCGACAGTTTATCGTCCGATATGACGGAAACAGCAAGCGCGATAAATGAGATTTCTTCAAATATCGACGGGGTAAAACAGCAGGCGCTGACTCAAGCGGCGAGCGTTACAGAAACATCGAGCACCGTCGAAGAGATTATCCGCACAATAGAAACGCTCAATGGAAGCATAGAAACGCAGTCGGCAAGTGTGGTGCAGTCTTCGGCGGCGGTCGAAGAGATGGTTGCAAATATTGCCTCGATTACAAACTCGCTTGAAAAAAGCGATAACATGGTAAAGAACCTTGCCGCCGCCACATCGGAAGGCAAATCTACCCTGCTTGCCTCGAACACCGTAACGCAGAAAATCGCGGACGAAAGCGGCGGCTTAATTGAAGCGTCGAGCGTCATTCAAAATATCGCGAGCCAGACGAACCTCCTTGCCATGAATGCCGCTATCGAAGCCGCCCACGCGGGAGAAGCAGGCAAAGGCTTTGCCGTCGTCGCGGACGAAATTCGAAAATTGGCAGAAGAATCCGCCTCGCAGGGTAAAGCGATTACCGACACGCTCAAAAAGTTGAGCGACGACATCAAAGGATTGTCCGATAGCTCCAAAATTGTGGAAGAGAAGTTCAACGCCATCTTCAGCCTCTCCGAAAACGTCCGCGCTATGAGCGCCCAGTTGACCGCCGCCATGCGCGAGCAGGAAAACGGCAGCCGCGAAGTGCTCGCCGCGATTAAAAACATCAGCTCCGTTACGATGGAAGTGAAAAACGGCTCGGAAGAAATGCTTGTCGGCGGCAAAGGCGTCGCAGACGAAATGCGGAAGTTAGACCAGTTGACGGCGGTCATCAAAGACAGCATGAACGAAATGGCGGCAGGCGTACAGCAGATAAATAACGCCGTGCAGGAAGTCAACGACTTGGCGCGGAAGAATAAGGATAGTATTGAGGGACTGGCGGAGGAAGTTGGAAAGTTTAAAGTGTAAGGCAGGGATGTTTTATCTTTGTTGTGTGAATACATATTTTATGAAGAACCGCGCCTCCGCAAGCCAACATTTTCTGCGAGTTTTGCGACAGCAAAACTCGTGTGGGCGGAACAATGCTAAATCATTCAAACATCTTTCTCTGCCGCCCACAGGAAGTCAGGGAAGTTCAAGGTTTAAATGGGGAATTTGTAATGGATAATTGACGCCGCTGGGAAGATATATTTTCTTGGCGGCGTTTTTATGGGGCGGAGAGAAAGTTGTATCTCCCGATGGCAGATTATTTAACACGCGGTATACGGAGGAGACGCACAGCAAAAACTCCATTTACCGCGAGTTTTGCGCCAGTAAAACTCGTGCGGGCGGGGCAACGTTAAATCATTCAGACATCTTTCTCTGCCGCCCGCAGGAAGTCAGGAAAGTTCAAGGTTTAGGTCGGAGTCGGGGCGGCGGTAAAAAAGGAGTTTGAAAGACTTAACAGAGTTGCCGCCTTACCGAGAATATCCACACGCCTGTAGGAGAGTGGATATTCTCGCAGACAAATAGAGTTTTTTGGAAAAAAACTGTCGCCGCTGGGAAGATGTATTTTCTTAGCGGCGTTTTTTATGGGGCGGAGGGGATTTTGAGGAGCGACATAACAGTCTTTCTGGGCAGCGGCAACAGTCAGCGTACATTGTCGTTGCGCGAATACGCTTTTTACGTGGCATCGCACCCCTGCA
>CAUTOZ010000151.1:0-3297 GCA_963539635.1 uncultured Treponema sp. | reverse complement strand
TATCTACGATGATGAGTTCAGAGCTCAGATCCTTTTTTCATGCTGAGGCCCTGGTTGTGCGCGGTCAAAATAAAAAAGAGGTCTTATCTACAGACCTCTTATAAAGTTTCTTGCGTTTTCCGCGCCGCTTATTCTTCTTTTTCCGTACACGTTATGTGCAGGTCGCGTAACTGCGCGTCGTCAACCGCGCTCGGACAGTCGTCCATCGGGCTTTGCGCAAGGTTGTTTTTCGGAAAGGCGATAACTTCTTTTATCGACTCTTCGCCGCACATGAGCATGACGAGGCGGTCGAGCCCCGGCGCAATTCCTCCGTGCGGCGGCGCGCCGTACTTAAACGCGTCCACCAAAAAGCCGAACGCCTTATTCGCGCGCTCGCGGCTGTAGCCGACGATTTCAAAAATGCGCTCCTGCAATTTCGGGTCGTTGATACGCATGGAACCCGACGCAAGTTCGTAGCCGTTTAAGACAAGGTCGTACAAGTCGCCCTTGACTGAAGAGGGATCGCTTTCAAGCGTGTCCCAATATTTTTTTTGCGGCAGCGTGAACATGTGGTGTTCGGTTTCCCACTTGTTTTCGTCCTCGTTCCACGCAAAATACGGAAAGTCGATTATCCACGCAAAGTGGAATTTATCGTCGGGCTCGTACAAGTTCAATTCTTTTCCTAGTTGGGAGCGCACCGCACCGAGCGCGACGCAGGCGGTTTTCCAGTTTTCATCGGCGACGAACAAAAGCAAGTCTCCGGCGGCGGCGTTGAGTTTTTTGCAAATCTCGTCTTCCTTTCCGGCAAAAAACTTTGCAATTCCGCCTTCAAATTGACCGGAGGCGCCCACTTTCATCCACGCAAGTCCCTTAGCTTTGTAGATTTTCGCCTTTTGTTCAAGCGCTTCAATCATTTTGCGGCTGTACTTTTCCGCCATTCCCTTGACGACAAGCGACTTGACCGCACTCCGCTTTTGACGCGGAATATCCTTTGCCGCATTCAGAGCACCAGCCTTGAATGCGTTAAAGTCCGCTAAATTCGCCATGAACGCGGCGTCCTGCATCCGTAAATCAAAACGCAGGTCGGGCTTGTCTGTCCCGTAGAATTCAAACGCGTCTTCCCATGAAATCCGGTCGAACTGTGCCGGCAACGCATAGTCAATCGTCTTTTTAAATACATGACGGAGCATATTTTCCGTAACCGAAAGGACTTCTTCGCGGTCGGTAAAACTCATTTCCATGTCGATTTGTGTAAATTCAGGCTGACGATCTCCGCGCGCATCTTCATCGCGGTAACAGCGCGCAATCTGAAAATATTTGTCGAATCCCGAAACCATCAAAAGCTGTTTGTAAAGCTGAGGGCTTTGCGGCAGCGAATAAAACTTTCCGGCATGGACGCGGCTTGGAACGAGGTAGTCGCGCGCGCCCTCCGGCGTTGACTTGATAAAAGTCGGCGTTTCGATTTCAAGAAAGCCCTGCGACGTCAAATATTCGCGCACGGCAAACGCAACGCGCGAACGCAAGATGATGTGCTCCTGCATGGGAGCGCGGCGCAAGTCCAAATAACGGTATTTGAGGCGTAGGTCCTCGTTGGGCAGAACGAGCGTGCCGTCCTTTTGGCGCACTTCGTCTATTGCAAAAGGGAGCGGCTCCGAGACGGTAAAAATCTCGATGTCATCCGCATGAACTTCGATTTCGCCGGTCGGCATATCAGGGTTTTTGTCTTTTTCGCCGCGCAAAACGACGGTTCCCTGCACTGCAATGCAGTATTCGGTTTTTAAAGAGGCCGCAGTCTGCTTTACGGATTCGGACGCTGCGTCGCCGACGGTAATCTGCGTAATGCCGTATCTGTCGCGCAGCATTATAAATGTAAGTCCGCCGAGTTCGCGAGTCCGCATAACCCAGCCGTTCAATATCACGTTCTTTCCCGCGTCCGCCGCCGTCAGCGCACCGCAGGTAACAGTTCTTTTTGTGTTTTCCATGATACGCATTTTAGTTGAAAGCGGGGGCTTACGCAACGAGGGAGAGATTAAGGAGGAATTGACAATGCGTAATGCGTAATTCTTAATTCGGAAAAATTCCTAATTACGCATTCCGCCTTCCTCATTTTTTTGCTACTATGAGGTAATTATGACTACTTATCTTGCAAAAATCGGAGAACTAACGCTTAAAGGCTCCAATCTTCATGAATTTGAAAAACTGCTTTTGCAAAACGCGCGGCGCGCTTTACAAGGCACCGAAGCGAAGGTAAGTCTTCGGGCAGGAAGGCTTTACATAGACTGCGAAGACGCGGACTCAAGCAAAGCGGAAACGGCTCTCACCCATCTTTTAGGCATAACCGGCTGGGCAAAAACGCGCGTGTGCGAAAAGAATATTGACTCTATCGGGCAGACGGCGCTCGAAGAAGCAAAAAATGCCGTCGCGCTCGGAGCAAAAACATTTAAAATCGAAGCGAGGCGGAGCGATAAAGGCTTTCCTCTTAATTCTTATGAAATTGCCTGCCGCGCGGCATCTCCTGTTTTTGACGCAGGCGTTCTAAAAGTTGACGTTCATAAGCCGGACGTAAAAATTTTTGTTGAAGTGCGCGAACGCTGCTTCGTCTTTTCCGACGCAAAAAAAGGCTGTCGCGGGCTTCCGGCAGGCTCAAGCGGGAAAGGGCTGCTCTTACTTTCAGGCGGGCTTGATTCCCCCGTCGCAGGCTACAGAATGCTCCGTCGCGGCATGAAAGTCGACTGCATATATTTTCACTCCTATCCGTATACGTCCGTCGAAGCGCAGCAAAAAGTAGAAGAACTTGCAAAACGACTTTCAAAGTATGGACTTTACACAAACCTAAACATTATCCCTTTTACCGATGTGCAGATGCGCATAAAAGAGAAGGCGCCTGCGGATTGGACAACGCTGATGCTGCGCGTCTGCATGGTAAAAACTGCAAACCTGCTTGCAGAGCGCATTCACGCAGACTGCCTTATCACCGGCGAAAGCCTCGGGCAGGTCGCAAGCCAGACAATCGAAAACATGACGGTTACGGAACATTTTGCAGAATTTCCGTTACTCCGCCCCTTAGTCGGCATGGACAAAGAAGAAATCGTTGAAACCGCCCAATTCATAGACACATTCCGCATGTCCATTCTCCCTTATGAGGATTGCTGCGTTCTCTTTAGTCCCAAACATCCGGTTTTACGCGGAACGGTAGAACGGGCAAACGAGATTTTCGATTCTCTTGAATGCGAAAATCTTATACGGGAGGCGTTTGAAAAGCGCGAAATAAAGCGTTTTACTTTTGGAGAAGAAGAGAAGCGACTTTAGATGCGTCCG
>CAUTOZ010000150.1:0-3423 GCA_963539635.1 uncultured Treponema sp. | reverse complement strand
TTCTTTCTCATCTTTTTATTATACCGTTTTTCTTTGACTTTAAACAGGTTCTTAGAAAAGGTTATTTTGAAATACGATGTTCCAAATCGTACTATCTGTGAGATTTGGAACTCGCAGCCCATTTGACAACGAAGTTATCGAATAGGGCTGATATTGCTTTTCAAACGCGGACGCGTTTTAGCCTCCTTTGCGCCCGCGTTTGTATTTTTTAACGAACGGCTGCATAGTCCTGCCCAAATGGACGCTGATGGAGCAAACGAGTGCAAGACTACATAGTCATAACGCTTCTTTTTTTAGCGCAGTTTTCGCTTATTAAGCTCAACGTATACGGCTTGCTTACAAAAAGTGAGCGAAAATTTCTCCGCGCACAAGGAAAACGACTCCAAAAAATCACGGGCTTTCACATCTTTTCGTTACGTGGCATAAAAATATATAAAACGCTGATAGTCCTGACGTATTTTTTATTCCTGTTGAATTTTGTGCTGCGCACGGCGTCTTTACTGAATGCGCAGAACTTTATTGAGCGGCTTCGCATACTGTCAATAAAAATCACGTTTTTTATGTTTTTTGCAATATTGGGGACTGGATATCTGAGTTCGCTGAAAAAGAGACGGAAATAAACAGAATGCTTAGCGGTAAAAAAATCAGTATGCCGGCATAAAAAAGACTTAAAAGATAATTTTTTCAAAAAAAATCCGCATTTTTCTCGTCCTTGTTTGCCTTTTTTCTCATCAACAGACGAATTACAGGTAAATCCCACACAAGGAGAGGATACCATGAAGATGTTTTATGAAAAATTGCGCGGCGGCACAGTTTACGGCGCGTACGTACTGAAAACGGCTGCGGCGTTTTTACTTTCGGCAGCGTGTATCGCTGCGGTTTCGTGTTCCGCATTGACTATGGAGGACGACGGAAAAACGCCGAAACAAAAACGCGAAACGTCGTTTACGCCGAATGCGAGTATGAGCGACAGCACTCACGTAAAACTTACTTTTTTGCGCGAAGTGTCGAAACTCGAAACAGTTGCGCTGACTCCTGACGTCGCTATAAAAAATCCTGACGCCGAAGTTTCCGGCAATGCAAAAGACAAATGGAGCGTTGTCTACGAACTTGAGGAGGCGCTTGAAGTCGGCAAGGAATATTCGATTTCCGGCACCGTTTCGAATAAAGCAGGACGGACAGAGTTGTTTTCGGTATCGTTTATGGGAGCAAACGAGTCGGAAACAGCGCTTGAACTTGAAATCACGGAAGTGCATCCGATGTACGACGCCAAAAACAAAAGGAGCGAGTACGTGAAACTACGCGTAAAAAGCGGGGGAAATCTTTTCGGTATACGAATTTACAGCGCACACGACAGAGCGAATGTCTATACATTTCCTGCCGTCATGGTTGCGTCAGGTGAAACGATTGCGGTACACCTCCGTGGTAATACGGCAGGTGCGGTCAACGAACTTTCGGATAATTTGAGCGAGTCTTCTGCTGTCGGTTCAGCAAACAATGTGCGGGATTTTTGGGCGGAAAACAAAAAGACTGCGCGGCTCGGCGACGACGCAGATATCATTCTCGTTCGGAATGCTGCGGGGAATAAGATTTTTGATGCGGTTTTATACAGTCCCTCCAATGCTCAAAACTGGAAACCTGAGAACTTGCAGAAGTCCTTACAAAAAGCGGCGGAAGAAGCTGTAAGCGCTGGAAAGTGGCTTCCCGATGGACGTGCGGAAAATGCCGCCGTATCCGATAAAATAGCGGCAGTCAAGGTGCTGGTTAAAACCGGCGCAACCAACGAAAAAACCTCATGGACTGTCCGTGATATAGAGTAACGACGAGGAAAACGGGCGTTGTAAAACAAATATTCCATTCCACTAATAAACGCGGACTGCCGCAACAAGCAGCCCGCGTTTTATGTACGCATACAGCAAACGGCAAAAATATAGTTTTACAGATTTAATGGAGTTTCTTCCCGTGCCGGTTTGCCGATTGCACCCTTGCACAAAATGAATTTTACTCCCTGTTAATGACGCCTCTTACCCAAACTCCGCAACGGCATTGCCTTTAGCAATGCCGGGCGGGCTGCAAACCCCGTAAGCGTTTACAACCCCGTTACAGCAGCCCGCAACTATTCCGTCCACACGTCCTTGACGTAGGGCATATCGGCAAGGGCGGCGACGGTTTCTTTGTCCGGCTGGACGGTCAACTGCTGGTTTGCGCGTACGATATAGGTACTGCGGCCGATGTCGATATGGAAAAAGAGACTGCAGGAACCGGTTTTGCCGAATAAAAAGTCCTTGAGCTTGGCGATGTGCGCTTCACCGGTAAAACTTGAGTCAAGTTCGATATGCACTTCTTTTGTCGAATGCTCTTTAAGCGTGCGCGGGTCTTCTATGCTTTCTACGAGGAACGAAGGCGGCTCGCGGCTTCCGTCAACAGTGCCCTTGAACGCGCAGATTTCGCCTTCCTGTATGCGCGGCGACAATGTTTCCCAGATTTTTGGGAAAAACGTCAATTCGATAACGCCGCTGTAGTCTTGTAATTTGCCGAACGCCATATCCTTTCCCGCTTTTGTGCGGATTGTTCTGATTGATTCAAGAAAACCCAATACCGTATACGTTTTACCGCTGTCTCCCGCTCGCCGGTACCGTATACCCGCTGCGGCAGCGGCGTCTTTTTCCGCTTTGGCTTCTTTTGCCGCGCGGTCAATCGTTTTTGAAGTAAGCGTTATCGAATTTTTGATGACTTTTTCGTATTCGTCGAGCGGATGACCGCTGACATAACAGCCGATGAACTCTTTTTCCTGATTGAGCTGCTCCATCGGCGGAAGATTAGGCATTTCCTCGTACACAAAGTCGACGAAAGTTTGTTCTTCCGTATCGCCGAATAAGTCCGCCTGCCCCTGCGCCTCGCTTTCCATGCGGTTTTCCGCGTATTTGACGGCGTTTTCCAGATTATGAAAGAGCGTTGCGCGGTTTTTGCGCAAATCGGGGTCTCCGCCGTGCTTGGGCGCGCCGCAGTTATCGAACGCGCCCGTCTTTATGAGGACTTCAATCGCCTTGTTGTTGACAGGACGCTTGCCGTTGACGCTTTTAACGCCCGCGCGCTGCAAAAAGTCCATAAAACTTTTGTATTCGCCGTTTTCTTCGCGCTCTTTAATAATCGTCCGCGACGCTTCTTCGCCCATCCCCTTGATTCCCTTAAGACCGAAGACGATGTGCCCGTCAACCACGTCGAATATGACGTCGGAGCGGTTTACATCCGGCGGGTCAACGGGAATGCCCATGCGTTTGGCTTCCGCAATGTATTCCGGCAGGGTATCGGTAGACGTAATTTCGTTCGTGAGGTTCGCCGCCATGAATTCCGCAGGTTTGTGGCACTTGAGCCAGCCCGTGCGGTATGCGACTACCGAATACGCGGCCGCGTGCGATTTGT
>CAUTOZ010000149.1:0-3500 GCA_963539635.1 uncultured Treponema sp. | reverse complement strand
GCAGCGCCTGTTCCTTACATTCTTTACTGTACTTGACCATGCTTCCACTTCTTTTGTTTTTCGGGTTTTTAGGTCTGCGCTTTTATGATAACGGTTCAGAATAAAACATAGAATATCCTACACCGTTTTAGTTGAGACGGCAGCCGGTGTAAAAGCCGGATGCCGCCTTTGCTGTTTAGGCAAAATGTGGGAGGGCGGAACAGCGTTAAATCTTTCAAACATCTTTCTCTGCCGCCCGCCTCACGTTTACAAACTCCGCAACAAGTTTGCCAGTTTGTGAACGTCAGGCAAAACGCTGTTTGAAGGATTGAACGCTGTGTCGTTCCATCCTTGAGCACCGTCGTTGACAACAATTTTATCTGCCTATATGCTTTTTTTATGGGAAATATTGTTTTATTCGGCGAGCTGATGCTGCGCCTTAAACCTGTCGGAAAGGAGAGATTTTTTCAGTCGCCTGTGATGGAGAGCGTTTTCGGAGGCAGCGAAGCCAACGTTGCAGTCTCTCTTGCTCTTTTGGGTGCAAAGCCGCTTTATGTTACGGCTCTGCCCGACAATGCAATCGGCAAGGCGGCAGCGTCATCTTTATCTTATTATGGGGTTTCACTTTCAGCCTTGTATCGTTCCGGCCGTATGGGAATCTACTATCTTGAAAGCGGTGCGTGTCAACGTCCTTCAAAAGTCATTTACGATAGGGAAGGCAGCAGTTTTTCATGTGCAAAAAGCGGCGAGTATGACTGGGAAAACATATTTTCCGGCGCGGACTGGTTCCACGTGTCGGGAGTTACGCCTGCGCTTACGCAAAATACAGCGGACTGCGTGCTTGATGCTATGCAGCAGGCAAAAAAAGCGGGCGCAAAGGTGTCGCTCGACTTAAACTATAGAAAAAAATTGTGGAAATACGGAAAAACCGCATCAGAAGTTATGCGGAATCTTGCATCGTTTGCCGACATTTTGATTGCCAACGAAGAAGACATTCAGAATTGTCTCGGCATTCCGCTTAAAAATTTCAGTACGCCGACGGAATGCTACCGCCATTTATGCGCCGACGTTCATGGACACTTCCCGAATGCCGGTATAGTTGCCGTAACCTTGCGCCGCAGTTATTCGGCAGACAGAAACGGCTGGTCGGCGGTGCTTTCGTCTCGCGGAACTTTTTACGAGTCCGTGCAGTACGACATCGAAAACATCGTTGAGCGCGTCGGCGCGGGAGACTCTTTTGCGGCCGGACTTATATACGGTCTTACAGAATTCAAAGACGAGCGCAAAGCGTTGGATTTTGCAGCGGCAGCGTCATGCCTCAAACATTCGGTGTCGGGTGACTTCAATCTTGTAACAAAAGAAGAAGTTGAAACGCTGATGAACGGAAATACAAACGGACGGATACAAAGATGAATGAAATTCTCGGTAAATTGCATAAAGCCGCGCTTATTGCGGTAACGGAGGTTGCTTCGGAAAAAGAAGTGCTCATGACAGCGGACGCTCTTTTGAAAGGCGGTGTGCGTGCGATGGAAATCGCTTTTAGAAATCCAGATACATTTGAGCAGTCGGAAAAAGCGATTTCAGCTGTCCGAAAAGCCTATCCTGAAATGCTTATCGGCGGTGCGACAATACTCAATCCTGAACTTGCAAGCCGCGCGTGGAATGCGGGTGCGCAGTTTTTACTGACGGCAGGATTTAATCCGTCGACGGTAGACTATTGTGTCAAAAACGGCATAACGCTGATTCCGGGGTTATGCACGCCGGGAGAAATCGAGCGCGCGCTTGAAGCGGGAATTGAAACGGTCAAGTTTTTTCCTGCAAACGTTATGGGCGGTACTTCGATGCTCAAAGCTCTTTCCGGTCCCTATCCGAACGTCAGATTTGTTGTAAGCGGCGGATTGAATGCCGCAAACGCGGCGGATTATCTTGCACTTAAAAACGTAGCCGCTTTGAGCGGAAGCTGGGTTACACCGAAGCCGCTGATTAAGTCCGGCGGCTTTGGAGAGATTCAAAAACTCGCAGAAGAAGCGGCAAAATTTATCGCAGAATTCCGCAGTCTTGCCGCCGAAAACTCGAACACCTGATGCCGCAGCCATTTTTATTCCGTATCATAGATAAAGCGGTTTTCGATTACAATATGATTGAAGCCGGAGACAAAATCCTTGTGGGCGCATCGGGCGGAAAAGATTCTACAGCCTTAATCGAATATCTTTCTAATCGCGTCCGCCGTAAAGACGAAGATTTTTCTTTTTGCGCCCTAAATATCGCATCTGAAGTCAGCGGGGATTTGCCGAAAAACATACGCGCCTTGTTCGATACGTGGAATGTGCATACGGACTGCATAAAAATCGACGTGCAGGGGCGGCTTAAAACCGGCAGAAAGATGAATTGCTACTGGTGTTCCACGCAGAGGCGGACGGAACTTTTGCATTTTGCGCTTGAAAACGGTTTTAATAAAATTGCGCTGGGGCATCATCTTGATGACGCTCTTGAAACGCTTTTTATGAACGCGCTGTCAAAAAGCGAGTTTGCAACTATGCCGCCGGTTCTTGCATACAAAAAATATCCCGTAAAAATGATCCGTCCGCTTTATTACGCACCGGAAAAAACAATTATCGAACACGCCGTCCATCAAGGTTATTCCGGTTGGACGTGTACGTGTAATTTCCAAGACAACAGCGCACGCAAAGACATCCGCTGCCGTATATCGCTTTTGACAGGCGGAAATGAAGCGCAAAAACTAAAACTTTTTTGGTCGCTGAAAAATAGAAAAGCCGAATATCTGCCGTAGGATAAATTTGCAATTGGGCAGGCTGCATTTATTGAGTGTGAAAGCCTGTACGGAGTTTGCAGCCTGCCCAAGTTTGCCGTCGGCAAACTTGTTGCATAGTTCGTCTGCGCGTCTCCTCCGTATACCGCGTGTTAAATAATCTGCCATCGGGAAATACAACTTTCCCTCCGCAGCCCCATAAAAACGCCGTCGGAAATCACAATGCTCCGGCGGCGATAATAATATTTATCTTGTGTCTTGCCACATCAAAGGGCAGGCACGTTTTTCTCAAGTTTTGTCGTTAGAGAAAACTTGGGTGGGCGGTAAGGTAATTCTGTCATTCAAATTTCGTTCTTCGCCGTCCAATTCATCCGCCAAGTTACATTGCTCTGCGAGAATATCCACACTCTTACAGGAGTGTGGATATTCTCGGTAAGGCGGCAACTCCGTTAAGTCTTTGAAACCCAGTTTTACCGCCGTCTCGACCTAGACCTTAAACTTCCCGACCTCTTCCGCAAGCCCTTCTATGCTGTCTTTATTTTTCCTCGCCAAGTCGTTGACCTCATGCACGGCGCGGTTAATTTGCTGAACGCCTGCCGCCATTTCATTCATGCTGTCTTTTATGACCGCTGTGAGTTGGTCGAGTTTCCGCATTTCTTGAGCGACGCCCTTGCCGCCGATAAGCATTTCTTCTGAGCCGTTTTTGACTTCCATCGTAACGGAACTGATGTTTTTGATTGCCGCGAGCACT
>CAUTOZ010000148.1:0-3566 GCA_963539635.1 uncultured Treponema sp. | reverse complement strand
CGACTTAGTCCGGATAGCAGACAATCAGCAAGATTCATGAGCATCCCTGCAGCAAATAGAAAAAATCCAAAAAAATGCATTGATGTTGAAAATGTTTTTATTGCCGGCTTCTTACCTATCTGATATGCGATTGCGGATATAAGCGTCAGCCCTGCACAAATTACGGAGGAAGCGAATAAAAGATAACCTAAGAACATTAGAATGCGACCGTCATAGTCTTTAGCATAGCGGAGAATTAATGTAGCACGAATAGTTGCGTGAAATACAGCCCAAGCACGACTATTGATCGGCATAAAATATCCAAACACAACAAGGAGCGTAAAGAATTTCTGTCATAGGTTAAAAGACCTTTCTTTCTTCGGCAAAGTATTGGTATTGGAAGAAAAGTTATGTCCGTAAGAAAACAGTCCTTGATTTTTAGAAGCGGATTGAACGCCCTGCATTTGAGTCTGCCGGATAAGCGCAGTGCCGCAAGAAGGGCCGAATTTCGTATTCGGTTTTAATTCCGTCCCGCAGTTCGGGCAAAAAGGATGGCGCTCAACCTTTGTCCCGCATTTCAGACAGAATTTAGCCGTATCCGCAATTTCACCGCCGCAGTTTTTACACGTTGTCATTTTGCGTTCCTAATTAAAAATAATCATTTATTGCAGCCACAATGACCGCAATAATCGCCCCTATGATGAACGCGATGATAAAAAATGTTACCGGCAAAGCCGTATTAACGCCGCCGTGTTCCGCCATATAAGAAATTTGCCGTGCAAGATCGTTCGGATATGTGCTTTTTGCCAGCATGAGCCGTTCGCGGTAGCGCGAGTAATGAAAAGAATCTGCAAACATAGCGGGAAGAAACATGGCAAGCACGGATGTAATACCGCTGGTTACCGGCGCCAACGCATAGCCGGCGATAATAATAAAGCCCCATAGATAACTTTTTCTGTACAAAAGATTTAAACCCGAAAGCCAAAATGCGCCCCAGTTCCAAATTCCCCTTTTTTACACAATTAAATCTCAACTTGTGCGCCCTCTCCTTCTCTCCGCTGCCGTCCTCTCCTCTCATTCCATTTTCGTGAAGGTTGCTTTCGTAAAACTGGAGAAGCGGCACCCCATAAAATTTCCCTCACCCCCATAGCAGCCGCCTGCAATTTCTAGTAAACTCTGCCAAAAACACACGGGAGAAATATATGGCTGACTATAAAGTTTTTCCGGATGCGCCGGAGGGGACGCCTGAATCAAAATTCGTTCACCTGCATGTTCATTCTGATTATTCGCTTTTGGACGGAGCGTCAAAAATAGATACGCTGGTTGCGCGCGCAAAGGCGCTCAATATGAAGGCGCTCGCGCTCACTGACCACGGCAATATGTTCGGCGTGCTGAACTTTTATCACCTCTGTAGAAAAAACGGAATCAATCCCATCGTCGGCGAAGAATTTTACGTTTCGGAAAATGACCATACCGTCCTTGAGCGCAACCGTTACGGCGGAAAGTATTATCACCTTATTTTGCTGTGTAAAAACGAAACGGGCTACAAAAATATGTCGTGGCTTTCGAGCATCGCGTTTCAAGAAGGACTGCATTTCGGAAAGCCCTGTATCGATTTTGAACTGCTCAAAAAATATCACGAGGGAATCATCTGTCTTTCCGCCTGTATTCAGGGCGTTATTCCGCAAATGCTCCTGCACAATGACGACGAAGAAGCGGAAAAGACTGCGCTTATGTATCGCGATTTATTCGGCGCGGAAAATTATTACATCGAAGTGCAGGATCACGGGCTTGACGACCAAAAATATGTCGCAAAAAAACTCATCGCACTTTCAAAAAAACTCGGCATTCCGATGGTGCTCACGAACGACGTTCATTATTGCAACCGCGATGATGCCGAAGCGCAGGACGCGCTGCGCTGTATCGGATTCAAGAAACTGCTCAACGAGCCGCACCAGACAATGGGCGGCGGACGCACTGAATGGTTTTTAAAAAGCGACGCGGAGATGGCATCTCTTTTCCCTGACTATCCTGAACTTTTGTCTAATTCGCTGAAAATCGCGGATATGTGTAAGTTGGAAATCAAGCAGTACGACACGCAGGAATTAAAAGACTGCCTTCCGTGCGTCGCAATTCCCGAACCGTTTAAGACGCAGGACGAATATGTGCGGCACATCGTCGATGAGGGCTTAAAAAAACGCTACAAGGAAGTTACAAAAGAGATTCAAGAACGTGCGGACTACGAACTCGGTATCATTTTCAACATGGGCTTTTCCGGCTATTTTCTTGTGGTGTGGGAATTTATCAACTGGGCAAAAAAGCATGACAAGCCCATAGGTCCCGGACGCGGTTCGGGCGCAGGCTCGCTTGTCGCTTACGCAATGGAAATTACCGACATCGATCCGTTCAGATTCAAGTTGATTTTTGAACGCTTTTTGAATCCGGAGCGCGTTTCCATGCCCGACTTTGACGTGGATATGGACTACGATTTTAGGCAGGACATTATCCAGCATACGCGCGAACTCTACGGCGAGCCGCAGGTCGGGCATATTATTACGTTCGGAACGCTTAAAGCAAAGCAAGTACTTGCGGACGTGGGACGCGTGCTCGGCATTCCTTTAAGCGAAGTCAATATGCTCAAA
This sequence comes from uncultured Treponema sp., assembly GCA_963539635.1. Taxonomy (GTDB): domain Bacteria; phylum Spirochaetota; class Spirochaetia; order Treponematales; family Treponemataceae; genus Treponema_D. Next base: position 945 of record CAUTOZ010000148.1, on the reverse strand, counting down.
AAATGTATTCCCGACAATCCGAAAGCCAAACTCAAAGACGCGTTTACGCCGCCGGACGAAAGTCATTCCGACAACGGGCAGCTCATTCAATACAAGGACGACCCGCGTTACAAAAAACTTTTTGAGCTTGCGTTCAAATTGGAAAACATCAACCGCAACACCGGCTTACATGCCTCCGGCATGGTTATTTCGCGCACACCGCTGCCGGATTGGGCTCCCATTTTTAAAGACCCAAAAACAGGAGAAGTCGGCGTGCAATACACGATGGACATTATTGAGCCGTGCGGACTGGTAAAGATGGATTATTTAGGCTTAAAGACGCTTTCGCTCATTCGATACGCGGAAAATATCATCAACAAACACAAAAAGCCCGGCGAGCCGCTGTTCCGCGCAGACCAAGTGAGTGAAACGGACGCGGAAACATTCGAACTTTTCAGCCGCGGAGACACTGTTGCAGTGTTCCAGTTCGAGTCTCCCGGAATGCAAAAGATTTTACGGCAGGCAAAGCCCCACCGTCTGGAAGATTTAGTCGCCTTGAATGCGCTGTTCCGTCCGGGTCCGATGGACTATATTCCCAACTTTGTCGAAGGCAAGTTCAATCCCGAGAAAATCCGCTATCCCGATGACTGCCTTAAAGACATTCTCGAAGAAACCTACGGAGTTATGGTTTATCAAGAACAGGTCATGCAGGTTGCACAGCGGATTGCAGGCTTTTCGCTCGGCGGCGCGGATATGCTCAGGCGTGCGATGGGAAAAAAGAAAAAAGAAGTCCTCATGGATAAAAAGAAAGAATTTGTTGAGGGTGCGCTTAAAAACAATTTTTCCGAAAAGCACGCCGAAGATATCTTCAATATAATGGTGCCGTTTGCAGGCTACGGTTTTAACAAATCGCACGCGGCGGCGTATTCGGTGGTCGCATACCGCACGGGCTGGCTCAAGTGCCAC
>CAUTOZ010000147.1:0-3566 GCA_963539635.1 uncultured Treponema sp. | reverse complement strand
GTGAAGTCGATACAAAGGCAATTTTGCAGGACTTAAAAGACGGCGTATTAGAAGAGCGGGACGGGATTCAGAACTATTCCAAAGTGTTCATAAAGGACGGGAACGTTCTGCCTTGCATTCACGTATACCAGCCGTCCGGCTTAAAAATATCGTAAGGAAACGGGGAACGATGAGAAGTTATTTTGGGGCAGCCGGTTATCAAGGCTTAAACGGCTACAAACTTCTTGCCGCCGCACTAATACGGCAAGCGCAAGCAGACGGGGACAGCGCATTTTTCGAAACCCAGCTTGCTGAAGTGTGCGTGATGATATTGTTTGATAACGCCGTGATGCCAGAAACAAGCGAATTTCTTCCTAAAGGAAAGAGGTGAATATATGGGAATCCCAGTAATGATATTTGGAGAAAGCGGAAGCGGAAAAAGTACCAGCCTGCGCAATTTTAAGGCGGGGGAAGTATCGGTAATCAACGTATCGAAAAAGCCGCTGCCGTTTAGAAATAACGGGCTTGCAATCGTCAACACAAATGACTATCAGCGCATTACGTCCTTGCTTTTGAAAAGTCAGAGAAAAAGCATTGTTATCGATGACGCAACGTATTTACTTGTCGATGAGTTTATGCGGACGGCAAAAGCGGCGGGCTTTCAAAAGTTTACGGACATGGCATTGAACTTCTACCAACTTGTTCAGTTGGTAATCGACAAGTTGCCGCCTGAAAAAATCGTCTACTTTTTGGGACACGTAGACCGCGACGCAAACGGCAACGAACGATTTAAGACAATCGGCAAATTGTTAGACGAAAAAGTAACGCTTGAGGGACTTTTTACCATCGTCTTAAAAACAGAAGTACATGACCGGCGCTATACGTTTGCAACGCAGACAAACGGCATGGACACCGTAAAAAGCCCGATGGGAATGTTTGAACACCTGCAAATTGATAACGATTTACAGGTTGTAGATAAAAAAATCCGTGAGTACTACGGAATCTAAACAGGAGGAACACAATGTTTATTCAAGATTTTCAGTATACGCCAGACTATGCGATTGCCTTTGACTGCCCAGACGGAGAACACGGGGTAAAAATCCTTGACGCAAAGGAAACGACGACAAAAAAGGGCGTTCCCATGATTGAAGTTCAATTAACGGTACAAGACTCAAATAAGGTCACATACATTGAGCGTCTTGTTGCCGGCGATTATTTTCAGCGCAATATGTCGCGTTTTTTTGACGCATTTAAGATTGTGCGCGGAAACTTTGCTTTTCAATCATGGCGCGGAAAATGGGGGCGCGGCGTATTCCAACATGAAAAGCAAACATACATCGGCAATGACGGAATGGAAAGAACCGTAAACAAGGCGATTATGAAAGAGTTGCTCGTCGAACAGCCGAATGCGCAAACATCCGGACAGCAGTCCCCGCAGGGACAGACCCAGACGCCGGTAAACACTGCGCAGACACAAAACGCGCAAATGCCGCCGGTACAGAATGCGCCGCAACAGTATAGCCAGAGCCAGCAAGCGGCATATTCACAGGTAAGCGCACCGATAGCAGACTTTCCAGAAGATATTCCGTTTTAAGCGAAGATTTAAGGGAAAAGCCGTATGAAAGTACAAACCGTATTGCGCCGCGTATTTGTAAAAAATCATATCGCATTCGAGTTACCGAATGATGAGGGATTACGCGCCCGCATTGCGGCGATACTTTCATATTGCAAGGAAACGCATAACGACTATGTATTGTTGACGCTTGAAAGCACTAAACGCCCGCGAACGACCGGCGCGAATTCCCAAAATCACCACTTAAATGAACAGTTGTCATTGTTTGCAGACGCGCATGAGTCGGAGCATGAGTCGGAGCATGAACCAGAACATGAACCTGCATACACCGCAGAAATGCTGCCCTATTTTCCCGAACCCAGCACGGACGGTGAGCGTCTTATGAACGCGCAGTATGATTTTCTTCTATTTAATAGCGCAAAAGCATGGCGCGAATTGTGGACGCTCACCCTCACCGTCGCAGGGCGCATTATCGAAACCGAACGGAAAAAAAATGGATTTTATCTATCGGCGGACGAACGGGCGGACAAACAAATGGAAGCGGCGGAGTATTTACTGCGCCGCTACCGCACACGGTACGGCTACCACGTTCGCCGCAATTTTATATCGGCGATAAAACAGAGCGTATACCACGCGCTCTACTACAGAAGCGCAAACGATAAAGCGATAACGTTCATCGCGTTAGATACGCTGGAAGCCGTCGCGTATAAAACCAGCAGGGAGGAAGAAGAATGACGGAGTTATTGCAGGAAGTGCAGCAAGTCATCGAGAATGCCCTTGAACGGGCAAATGAGGCAAAGTTTACCTTGCATTCGCCGTATGAAGCGTATGCGGTACTAAAAAATTATTATGACGGGATAAAAGAAAATCGCCGCCAAATAAAATTTTTTCTTTCCGACTTCTGGGATGACGTCAAAGAAGACAATTTCATCTGTTATCCAGAAGACTTAATGCGTATCAATACTTGTGCTGTTTCGTGTGCAGAGGCGGCGATAATGGTTGCGGCGGCGGCGCAAAAAATACTTGACCGTATAAAAAATGACAATGCACCAGGGGCTACATAATGAAAACTATTCATTGCGCTTCTTGCGGCGTACCGCTTTCGGCAAAAACGCCGCAAGTCAAAAGACGGGAAACAGCGCATTCCGCTCCACTATTGCGGTTTGGCGTGTCTGTTTCGGCATATTGCCGCGCCGGTAACAATGAAAAAAGCGGCGCGGTAAAACAACGAAAAGGAGACAAAGGAAATGACAGGCACTCATACATCATATTTTAAGCTGGATTATGAAAATACAGAAAGTTATAAAGATTTGGAAAAGTTTTTTATCGACAACGGTTTTAAGAAGTTGCCGGAAAGCGGCGAGCCTAGACCAATGTATTTTCAGAAAGGCGATTTGAAGATAATTATTAGGTGGTATAGAAATCTCGTAACATTGGGCATAGAAAATGAAAAGAATGGCGATTGTATCGAAATCAATTTCGATGAAATATGGGAAGCAGGGATACCGGTTATGGCAGGGCTTCAGCATGAAAGAAATTCTGTGTGATAACAGCAAGACTGGTGCCTTTCTAATAGCGCTAGAACGGATTTTTAAACACTTTCAGGACAGAGAAATTCAAAAACCCGCATTTTTTTACAGGAGGCAGGAATTTGTATGATATGGAAATAACAAAAAAAACTGGAATATATCAGAAAATCGTGAAAAACTAGGGCATTGAATGATTTTTGAGCATAACAAAAAAGCTTGAATACCCTCTTTTTTTGCGAGCACTATCACATAAAACGATATTTTTTCTATTACTGCATTTTCATGCTGAAGCCCTGCCGGTTATGGGTTGTAAAACGTATGAATTTCTCTATAAGAGGAATAGGCTGGCTCGATTGTCTATAGAAAAAAACAGGGGGTAAAAATGACGGACCCCCCCCCTACACAACAGAAAATCACCGAAATCACGGATGCTATGCGCGAATTGCTTTTGTACAAAAATCAAAAATACGGGGACAGCGCATTGC
>CAUTOZ010000146.1:0-3577 GCA_963539635.1 uncultured Treponema sp. | reverse complement strand
CCCCGATTGGGGGCAACAACAGACAGCGCAACGTAACACACGGACTCGGTTTTAAGCTCACCGCTATTATTTCCGCAGTCTTGTTTGTAGTCTTTGCGGGAAAATCCGCATACGACGCCGTTGTGGATTATTCAAGCGAGATTGCAGAAAATACGGCAAGTACGACCGCGCAAACTCAACTTTTAGCCGCAGATGTCGAACGCATTTTTGCCGAAGTTTATCAAACCTGCCTCGACTTAGATTCCTTGTTGCAGCATGAACTCAATCTCCCTGCCGCAGAGCGGAATCGTGAACGGATTATTGACTATACGAAACTGCTGTTAGAAAAAAATTCCGCTGTTATCGGTCTTGCACCATTTTTTGAACCAAATGCTTTTGACGGCAGAGACCGTGATTTTGCAAATATTGGTATTTATCAGGCGGACGGACGCTTTCTTCCATATATTGAGCGTTCGGGAAATAGCATTTCCGTTTATATCGAGGAAGACTTTTATAATTCATCTACCACCGATTATTACAAACGCCCCTTACAGGAAGGCATTCCATTGATAATTTCCCCTTATAAACTCGGAGATAACCTCGTTACCACGTTCGGTATCCCGATAAAGTTTCAGGGGAAAACGGTCGGCGTTATCAATGCTGACGTTGACGTTACCTTTCTGCAAAAAAAGCTGGAGCAAATTCCAGGAACGACGCGGGAGAATTTTCGGGTTTTATGCAGCGCAAACGGAACGATTGTCGCACACGGCACGGATGCCTCCTATGCCCTCAAAAATATTTTTGACGTGAATCCCACCTTAAAACAAGGATTTGAAGCGAACGCGCGCGGGGAAACCGTTCCGCTAGACATAACGTCTAAAACGACAGGACTGCACTCGAAGGTTATTCTGGTGCCGGTCAATGTGTCGGGAGTTGCCGAAAAGTGGACATTTATTTCGACGACCGCGATGAGTATTTTTACAGCGGCGGCCGAAAAGGCGCTGCGGCGGACGATTATTCAATATGTGCTGATATTGCTCGGCGTTGTCGTTCTCTTGTACGTTCTTGTGCGCCGGTTTGTGTCGAAGCCGCTCCAATTCACAAGCGACGCGCTCCGCAACATCGCTCAAGGCGAAGGCGACTTGACGGTGCGTCTGCCCGTTCACGGCAAAGACGAAATTGCAGAACTTTCCGAATATTTTAACCAAACGATTGCAAAAATCGGGTCGGCGATAAAGAACGTTGACGCAAACTCGAACGTCATGCAGTCCATCGGCGATGAATTGTCGAGCAGCATGACGGAGACCGCGAGCGCGCTCAACGAGATTTCTGCGAACATCGACGGCGTAAAGGAACAGGCGATGACGCAGGCGGCAAGCGTTACGGAAACGGCGGGCACCGTCGAAGAAATTATCCGAACGATAGAGACGTTGAACGGAAGCATCGAAAATCAATCCGCGAGCGTCGTCCAGTCTTCCGCGTCCGTCGAAGAGATGGTCGCAAACATCGCGTCCATCACGCAGTCGCTGGAAAAGAGCGACGGCATGGTCAAACAGCTGGCTGCCGCCACGTCGGAAGGCAAAACGACGCTCCAAACGTCCAACGCCGTTACGCAGAAAATTGCCGAGGCGTCCGGCGGATTGCTTGAAGCGTCGAACGTGATACAAAATATCGCGTCGCAGACCAATTTGCTTGCTATGAATGCCGCCATCGAAGCCGCCCATGCAGGCGAAGCGGGAAAGGGCTTTGCCGTCGTCGCCGACGAAATCCGGAAACTTGCCGAAGAAGCCGGCGCGCAGGGTAAGGCAATCACCGACACGCTCAAAAAATTGAGCGACGAAATAACAGGTTTGTCCGGCGCGTCCCAGACCGTCGAAGCAAAATTTAATGCGATTTTCCAGTTATCAGAAAACGTCCGCGCCATGAGCGCCCAGTTGACCGCCGCCATGCGCGAGCAGGAGAACGGCAGCCGCGAAGTCCTCGCCGCAATCAAAACCATCAGCGCCGTTACCGCCGAAGTCAAAAACGGCTCGGAAGAAATGCTTGTCGGCGGCAAGGGCGTCGCCAGCGAAATGCGGAAGTTAGACCAGTTGACGGCGGTTATAAAAGACTCGATGAATGAAATGAGCGCAGGCGTACAGCAGATTAACCGCGCCGTACAGGAAGTCAATGACTTGGCGCGGAAGAATAAGGATAGTATTGAGGGACTTGCGGAGGAGGTGGGTAAATTCAAGGTTTAACTGGGGAATTAGGAATCCATAATGCGGAGTTTTGTTCCGCGCTATGAAGTTGTGTTTTCCGATGGCAGATTATTTAACACGCGGTATACGAAGGAGACGCACAGCAAAAACTCCGCTTACCCCACGTTTTGCCGTGAGGCAAAACGTGCAGCGGGCGGAACAGCGTTAAATCGTTCAAACAACTTTCTCTGCCGCCCGCGCCGCCCGCGGCAAGTTCGTAAAATCAGTCAAACAACGTCCTGCCGTCCGCGAAAACTCCGCGCAAGCGTCAATTTGTCAGCATATTCCAAGTCGCCGCCGACAGGAATTCCCGTTGCAAGCCGCGTAATTTTTATGTCGCCGCTGCGGCGCAAAAGCTGATTTAAGTACAAGGCAGTCGAATCTCCTTCAAAAGTCGGGTTTGTCGCAAGAATAACTTCCGAAACGCCGCCTGCATTTACGCGCTTAACCAAAGAATCGATGTTGAGGTGAGCCGCACCTACGCCCTCCAGTGGAGCGATAACGCCGCCGAGCACATGAAAAACGCCGTTGTAGCCGCCTGCGTTTTCAATCGTGGAAACGTCCTGCGCCTGCTCTACCACGCAAATCACCGAAGAATCGCGCAAAGGATTAGAACAAATAGGGCATAACTCTTCTTCAGTCCACGCGCCGCACACCGAACACGGCTTGATACGAGTCTGTAATTCGGCAATCTGGGACGCAAACGACTGCATAAACGCAGCGTCGGCTTTTAAAAGATGATTGACTATCCGCGCCGCGCTCTTTTTGCCGATTCCCGGAAGCCGCGCAAACGACTGCGTAAGACCGTCTATTACAGTCGGCATTTTACAGCCCCAACTCCGAAAGGTTGAGTCCTTGAAGCAGCGAGCCGGTCTTTGCTTTGAGCATATCCTGTAATTTGAAAACGGCATCGCGTTGAGCGGCGACAATCAAGTCTTCAAGCATTTTTATGTCGCGGTTGTCCACGCACAACGGGTCAAGTTTAATGTCCGTCATCTCGAATTTACCGTTCAAGGTAACAACGACCATTTTCCCGCCGGAAGAACCTTCCGCACTCAGCGACTCAAGTTCCTTTTGCATTCTTTCTGTCTGCTCTTTTAACGCCGCAGTGTTTTTAATCAATTCAAATGGATTCATAATTCCTCTTTTATATTACACGCCTACCGGCGAGCCTTTAAATGCGTTGCACAAAATCTTGACTTGCAGCGGCAGCTCCTCAGGCTTATCGCTCTCTGCCTTTTTTGCAAGGACGACTTCAAACTGCATCGGCGCATGGCAAAAACCCTCTATAATAGAAAGAATTTTGCTTTTTTCGCGCTCAATAAAACTCTTTTGATATTCCGCGTCGATTGCAGCCG
>CAUTOZ010000145.1:0-3710 GCA_963539635.1 uncultured Treponema sp. | reverse complement strand
GTGCGGTGGTGTTTTTGCTTTTGCCATAACTTGGCTCCTGTGTTTATTTTACCACAGCGTCTACTTTTTAGGAAGTTATAGAAAGGACTTGCACAGAGTCGCGAACAGGGTTACTAGTTGTCGTGAATGAACCTGTGTCCGTTTTGATAGCCATCATCAGTCATCTGCATGACGTTTCGCTCAATTTCTTGACCGTCAAACTCTCGCGTTTTTGTGATTGCGTGGATTTCCCCATGAAACCTGCGCACAGGGACAGACCATTTCACCGTAAAACTATCGGCTCGACCGTGTCCCCTTGCGGACTACATAAACAGGTCTTAAACCGCACATACAGGTTTTGCAGTCCGCCCCGCTTTGCAAAAGGCAAAGCGGTTGTTTGTTTGGGTGGACATTTTGTAGTTGATTCTCTCTACAGTGTCATTTATTGTAAGTTTTGCGCAGCAATACTCGTGCGGGCGGAGAATTAATCATATCTTTTAAGTCGTATTTTCTCGCTCGCATTGTCTCCTTTCTGGGTGATTTTCCTTGTAAGGATAGCGTTCTATTTTCATTGATGTATTGTAAACGGGATTAAAAAAAGGCGGAAAAATCTGCAAAACCGCAGAAAGATTCCCGCCTTTTCGTAGGCTTTTTTATTTCGTTTCTCTGGCTATTTCATCTTAAAAACTCCTCAGCAGTTGTCAGCAAGCGCCTCCGCACAAATCGCGTTCTAAACTTTTCCGTGCAAAAACCGATGTTATGAATAGAAAAAGGCGCATTTTTTGCGCAGGGCGAGTTTTACGGGGTGTTTTATGGGGAAAAGGCTGTTTTTTGCGGTGTGCGCCGCGCTGGGATGCGTTTTTGCAGGCGCGGAAAGTCTTGCATTTCAAATCGTGCAGCACGGCGGCGGTTTTACAAAAGTTGCAGAACCGTCTTTAATCGTCGAAGACGAAATTATAAACAGTCTCTTTGACGCAGGCTTTATCGTTTCTAATATTCCTGCGGTGCTGTCTTCGTCAAAAAAAGACGACGAACGACTGTTTGCCGCAGGTACAGGTGAAGCGGCGTCAAATTCTTTTGACAGCTTTCTTTCAATTCATCTTTTTTTTAATAATCAAGCAATTCAGGACGAAAAAAAAGCGGAACTCGGCGCGTTGTCGGAAATCTCGTGGAAGATTGCGGACGTAAAAAGCGGACAGGTGCAGACAGAAGGCAGCACGACGGTTGAAAAGACAGCGGCTGCGGACAGTGAAACTGCGGTGAGAGAGTTTGCGCGAAATTTTGCGTCGTATATTCGAAAAATGCTCAAAGCAAAAGCGTAAGGACGGAAATATGAAAAAAAATCTGGCTTTTTTAGCCGCAGCGTTTTTTTGCGGCGCATTATTTACATCGTTTAGTCCGTCGCTGGACGGCAGAGCGGTTGTCGCCGACGAGGGCGTGCTGCCCAAAGGCATTTTTGCCAAAACAGTCGGCTATCTTCCCGGCGACAGTATCAGCGTTACCAATCTTTTGAACAAAAGCACCGTCGAAGTCCTCGTTATCGGCGCCATCGACCCGTCGGAAGGCGTTGCAATCCTCCTTTCCCCTGAAGCGGCAAAACTTTTGGGACTGGAAAAAGGAGCCGACAGCGTCGTAAAAATAACCAAGCGGTCAGGCCAACTTGACGAAGCGGTCGCGGGAACTGCCGTAATCGGCGGAAACGGCGTTCAGGACGCGGAACAAGAAGACGCAGAGATGACAACAGAAGCGGAAAGCGAAGAAGAAAATGCTGAATCGACTGGCGCTGCAGAAGATTCGGAAGAAGAAAGCGGGACTGCAAATGCCGAAGCGCAGGAAGCATCTCTGCCAAGCGAATCCGGCGCTCTGACTGCAAATGCAGAACATACCGAACCTGCCGCCTCTCCTGAGCCGGAAAAAACGCCTGTTGAGCGCACAGAAAGCGCTGCCGCTCCGGCAGAACCCGTTGCAAAAGACGCCGACGCAGAAAGGTATTCTCCGCAAAGGAGTTCTGCGCGTGCGGAGCCGGAAAAAGTATACGCGGATTCCCTTCCGGAAAACGGCGCTTCTGCCGCAAAGCGGGAAAGACCTATAGACGACGGATCGGCTCCTTATGAGGTTATCGCGGACGAGCGGCTCCCTGATACAAGCGGTACGTATCAGTCGCCCGCCGCCGAAAAAAAATTGTCTCCATATTCCAGATTGGAGCGCGTGGACGAGCATCTACCGCCCGAGCACCTTCCGGATGACACTAAGCCGCTTGCTTCGGGAAAAAACGCGCAAAAACCTTCTAGACGCGCGGAAAAAATACAAGATGATTTTGCAGACTCGACAGTCGCTGTGCCTGCGGAGCGTAAAAACTCCTCCATGCAAGACGAGCAGAAAACGTCCGAACCTGCTGACGGGGAGCGCATTGCCGATGAAAACGCAGGGCAGGCGCGCGGAGACGAACTTTCTCCAGTCACTGCGGAGCCTGAGGAAGCGGCGTGCGATGACGATAGCGCCCTGCCGTTCGAAGAAACGCTGACAGAGCGCGGTATGCCGGAACGCTTTGAGATGGAAACGCCGCCTGATGAAATTGCACCTGAGCCGATTAAGGAAGACAGTGCGCTTTCCGAGTTTGAGACCTCTGCCGAACAGCCTGCCGCTTCGGAGCCTGAGAGAAAATCCAAGTCTGCGGATAAAAAGTCTTCCGGTGCGGATGACGGTATTACGCTTGTGCCGACTGGTATGAATCCTCCGCCCAAGCGTTCCGGAAAAGCGGAAGCGGACGCCGTCAAAAAAGCGCAGACGCCGTCTCTTACTCCGGTTGAAAAAACTTCTGCTCCGAACTTGTCCGGCGATCCGGCGATTACGGGTCTTCTTGCCGACGATGCTATGCCGCCCGAACCTGCGGCCTCTGCTGCAAACTCAGGCGCGCTTGCAAAAAATACCGTCCCGACGCTCAAAGAATTAGAGCGCGGAAAATATTATGTGCAAATCGGCGTGTTTAAAGACGACGGGAATATCAAATCGATATTCGATAAATACCAAAGCGAATATCCGATAACAATTGTTCCGCTTTCAAGCGGGAGCGCAAAGCAGGTTTTAATCGGTCCGCTCGGCGTCGATGAATACGGAACCGTCCTCAATCGATTTAAGTCTTACGGCTTTAAAGACGCGTTTTTGCGGAAAATTCGATAAGACTGCCGGCAAAGCAATTGCAAACGGACAGAAACCGGTAAACGGCGGAGAACGTTGTTTGTAAAGATAAAGAAGCACTGCCGTTTGCAGTAAGAATATCCGCCCTTTCTGCGGGGTGCAGATATCCACGGAGCATAACGTGCCTTTGGGAGGACAAGAGAGTTTGAAGGCAGAGACCTGTTGTCGTGTCGTGGAGAAAACGCATTTTCCAGAGACTGAGGCGGGGTAACGCTGGAAGGAGCGTGTCAGCGGAGGAGGGGGACTGCGCGGGCGCTTTATCATGCTCTTTCGTGTGAAAACTTCATTTGTAGTGTGTGGACAGACGATAAAAGCCGGCGTTTCGTATACAAGATTTTTTACCCGCCCTCCAAATTCCGCTTCTTATAAGAATATCCACGCTTTTGTACAAGTATAGATATTCCTGTGCGGGCAGCAACTCCGCTGCATCTTTCAAATACCATGCTCTGTCGGAAAACGGTCTTGCCCCCGGCGAACCCCGTTTTCTGCGATATTATCTTCGTCGAAGGAGAGTGGATAATCATGCGCGGGCG
>CAUTOZ010000144.1:0-3822 GCA_963539635.1 uncultured Treponema sp. | reverse complement strand
TACTTGTTTTTTTCATTTTTGACCAAGCGCCTCTGTGCAGGTATGAGATTCAATTTTCTTTGTCTGTTGATTTTTTCCACGTTATATAATCTTTTTTGACCTTCATATCTTTTAGCGTAGTCCATGCAGTCAAAGCATCTGCTCTTGCTGCATTTTTTTCATTCGCAAGATAATCACTTATAAAATTATTAAATTTACAGGATGGAATTTGCGGAAGTTTCCCTTCGGTTTTATTCAAACGAATATATTCACAAATGACATCTTCATAAGTTATTTTTTCACCATGAGAAAGTTTATTTTCAATCCATCGATTAAGCCAATATTTTGCCCCCGATTTCGGTTTTAACTCCGGAAATCGTTTATTCATTTCGCTCTGTATGAAGTCCCACGTTTCTTTTTTGTTGCTGAAATTTTCAACATAACTGCTGTTATTCAATATATCTTTATTCCGGCTTTTATGCCGAAAACAATTTTTTTGATTTACTGTTCCGGTTTGCAAAAATTGAATAATCATCTTTTCAAGTTGATCCTTTCGCGTTCTTGAATCAAAAGGAATTTCAAGCGACTTTGCCAATGCTTTGAGTTCACTCATATACCAATATTTATTCTCAAAGTCTTTTATTGTCATAGACTATACCGTATATGCATAAAATCCGTTTGTCCATAATACTCCGCCCCATAAGATTTCCCGTTTTATATACGAGCAGTGTTAAATATTTCTTTCGAAATATTTTTCACCGCAATTGTATCCTTAACAAGGAATGAGGTCGTAATATATCCTTTTTTATATTTTGTTATTCAGTATGGCATTTTCAAAATTTCTTAAACTTTCCATATCTGGAAAATCGTTTTTATTCATAAATAAATATTTCCCATTATTAAATTCAAAAACATAAAAATACGATTCAGCAAAGTATCGGACATATTCTTTTAATGAGTATTTCGTGATGACTCCACAAGTTGCAACTTCCAGATAATCTCCGTCTATTTTAATCGTTACTTCAGTGTTCTGCGTAAAGTCATAATTATATTGTTTAGAAACCGTTTTATAATATCTTTTTACGTTCCTTCTAATATTTTTAATATTTATTTTGTTCGCGAAAATAACATTTAAAGAACTAAATACGATTAAAATTGATGATAAAACCACAGAACTTTTACCATTGATCCGCAATGATACATATAAATCAAATAGTCCTATCAAAAAGCAGACTGTGTGTATAATTCTATATCTTTTATTATCTTTACTGAGCATTCCGCTTAATTTCCGCATTATAATTGCAGCGTCCATTTTTTCTTGAAAAGTTGACTTAGTCTTTATTTCCATATTTTCCTCTTTATCGGCAACGCAGCGTGTAGTACGCCCTTCCTCTCTTCATATCCGCTGTAAAAACCGCTGCCGAAAGATAAATCTTCCAGCAGCGGTTAGAGTTGCCTGTCAAGTTTTGCAAGCAGTGCGGCTTGAGGTTTTACTTTGTTGCAAGAATCGCAATACCGGGAAGCGTTTTGCCTTCGAGGAACTCAAGGGAGGCGCCGCCGCCGGTTGATACGTGACTCATTTTGTCGGCAAGATGGAACTTATTGACCGCCGCAACGGAGTCTCCGCCGCCGACGACCGTCATTGCGCCGCGTCCTGTCGCTTCGGCAACGAGTTTGGCAACTGTTTCAGTGCCTTTGGCGAATGCATCGAACTCAAATACGCCGACCGGCCCGTTCCAGACGATGGATTTCGCTTCGGCAATAACTTTTTTGTATTCATCGATTGTCTTTGTGCCCACGTCCATTGCCATCAAGGTATCCGGAATGTCGATTCCGTCAACTGCAACCGCTTTTGCATTCGCATCGAACGCTTCCGCACCTACATGGTCTACCGGAAGCACGATACTTACGCCTTTTTCTTTTGCGTTGGAAAGCAGTTTTTTCGCCGTGTCGATAAAATCATCTTCAACAAGCGACTTCCCGACAGAATGCCCCTGCGCCTTTAAGAACGTGTACGCCATACCGCCGCCGATAATAAGTGCGGAAGCGTTTTTCAAAAGACTTTCGAGCACGGCGATTTTAGAAGAAACTTTTGCGCCGCCGATAATTGCAATCATCGGTTTTGGCGGATTCGTTACCATCGGCTCGATATATTTGACTTCCTTTTCCATGAGGAAACCGCCGACCGGCTTTTCGCTCATAAACTTTGCGATTGTCGCCGTAGACGCCTGATCGCGGTGCGCTGTCCCGAACGCGTCGTTTACAAAAATGTCGCCGTAAGACGCAAGTTCCTTCGCCATTGCTTCGCGCTCCGCCGCATCTTTTGACGTTTCCGCTTTGTGGAAGCGGACGTTTTCAAGCATCGCAACATCGCCGTCCTTGAGCGCGTCTATCGCGGCTTTCTGCCCCAGTGCATCCGGCAGGAATTTGACTGGATGACCGAGTTTCGCGGCAAAATACTCCACGACAGGCTTCATGCGGTTTTTACCGTTGATGAACTTTTCTTTGTCCGCTTCGGTAAACGGCTTTCCAGCTTTTTCCGCCTTTTCGGCAGCTTTTTTCACGTCCTTTGCCGGGTCTCCGAGGTGGCTCATCAACACGAGGGAGCGCGGTTTTTGCTCAATGATATATTGAATGGTCGGAAGCGCCGCCGTAATCCGCGTATCGTCCTGCACAACGCCGTCTTTCATCGGCACATTGAAATCGACGCGCATAATTACGCGCTTTCCCGCCAAATCGACATCTTTTACCGTCTTAATCATACAAAACTCCTAATTATGGTAGATTCTTTACGTACTGTAGAGGTTTTGAAGCGTTAAATCAATCCGGACGGAGCTGAGTGGAGTCATTGGATGATACGGTGTTACCGTCCTATCAAGTTTGCAAAGCAAACGTGTGGGTAATGGGGTTAAAAGATGGCGGTAGGACTGGAATGGCGACGTTGAAATGACCATAATTATTATTTTGAAAAATACTGAGGGCTGCAGTGAATGGAGTTTGGCGGATGGAACGGAATGCCGCCGGCTGCAAGTTTTCCCGCCAATAAAACTTGCGGAAAACGGTGTTTGAGGATGGCCGCGTTTAGGATGCAGGGGGTATGGTATTTGACAGATGAAACTATGTTTGCCTGCAAAAGGCTGCGGCGACGCGGCAAAACTCAAAATGTGTTACCGATATTGTAAAGCGCAAATTTAGCAGCATGGACGCAAGCAACGCTTCCCAAACCTATTTATCTCAGGTTTGTCGGGCAAGGGGGAGGGCGGTTATAACGCAGTTTGCAAATTTATTGGCACGCAGTTTCCCCTTATTTTGCCGAGCGGCAAACACGTGTAAAATGGCATTTCTATCGGAGAGGGCGATAAAAAAGTTTCAGTGCAGAGGATATGCTGCGAGCGTGCGACTCTGTGCAAGTCCTTTCTATAAATTCCTAAAAAGTAGGTACAGTGGTAAAATAAACACAGGAGCCAAGTTATGCCCCCACACACAAAAAAAAACTTGTAATGACAGGAGGCAAAAGCGAGCTTATTAAAGCTTTGCTTTCAGCATACGCCAGCCAGTCAGTGCAGGATATTCAGGAAGCGCTGACAGACCTTTTAGGCGGAACCATCGAAAAATGATGGAAGTTGAGATGGAGGAGCACTTGTGAAAAATCTAGGCGTTCTGACAACGATGATTACCGAAACGGTTACAAGTCAAAGACTGTAAAATCAAGTATCGGAGAAGTGAAGATTGAAGTTCCGCAGGACAGAAAATCAAGTTTCGAGCCGCAGGTCGTAAAGAAAGGCCGGAAAGATATTTCCGACATCGCTCATAAAATCATATCAATGTATGCAAAGGGAATGA
>CAUTOZ010000143.1:0-4110 GCA_963539635.1 uncultured Treponema sp. | reverse complement strand
AAAAAATCGTACTCGCCGCGATAAAATAATATCTCTCGCACGAAAAACGCTCTCACCGCCGAAACATTGTTTCCATCGCTGGAAATTGTGTCTGCCAAGTAAAAATACTTTCTCTCGCATGGAAAGCAATGTCTGCCGCGGCAAAACAATTCCTAGCGGGAAACCGTGTTCACCGCGCCAGAACCGCTCCCCTCATGCAGAAAACAATGCTCATCGCATAAAAATAGTTGCTCGCACAGGAAATTGTGTCCGCAGCTCAAAAAAGTTCCTCTTGCGCGGAGCACTCTCCCGCCGCCAGCGCGTTGTTTTCGCACGCAAAAAAATCGTACTCGCCGCGATAAAATAATATCTCTCGCACGAAAAACGCTCTCACCGCCGAAACATTGTTTCCATCGCTGGAAATTGTGTCTGCCAAGTAAAAATACTTTCTCTCGCATGGAAAGCAATGTCTGCCGCGGCAAAACAATTCCTAGCGGGAAACCGTGTTCACCGCGCCAGAACCGCTCCCCTCATGCAGAAAACAATGCTCATCGCATAAAAATAGTTGCTCGCACAGGAAATTGTGTTTGCCGGACAAAAATGCGTCCCCGCCGTGCCGTAAAAACGTTCGTGCACAAAAATACTTTCTCTCGCATGAAAAACAATGTCTGCTGCGGCAAAACAGTTGCTTTCGCGTGAAAAATCTCCCGCCGCCAGCGCGTTGTTTTCGCACGCGAAAAAATCGTACTCGCCGCGATAAAATAATATCTCTCGCACGAAAAACGCTCTCACCGCCGAAACATTGTTTCCATCGCTGGAAATTGTGTCTGCCAAGTAAAAATACTTTCTCTCGCATGGAAAGCAATGTCTGCCGCGGCAAAACAATTCCTAGCGGGAAACCGTGTTCACCGCGCCAGAACCGCTCCCCTCATGCAGAAAACAATGCTCACCGCGTCAAAATAGTTGCTCGCGCAGGAAATTGTGTTTGCCGGACAAAAATGCGTCCCCGCCGTGCTGTAAAAGCGTTCGCGCACAAAAAAACGCCCCTCGCTCACGGAAAACTCCGTAAGAGAGGGGCGTTCTGTATTCAAGCGGCAGCGTGATTTTACAGTTTAAACTGACTTATCTGACCGAGCAGCGTTTCAATTTCCGCCTCGTTCCGGTCAGAGTCCTTTGAAACGGCGTCAATCGCATTCGTAATTAAACCTGTTCCCGCAGCCATCGCTTCCATCGCGTGCGTAATTGTATTTGCCGCATTGGAAATCACGTCCATTTCACTGACGATTTTCCGGCTCCCGCCGAGCATTTCTTCACCGCTCTGCTTTACGTCCGCCGTCGACTCCTTAATTTCCCGCATCGCAAGCAAAACTTGTTCGCTTCCGCCCGCCTGTTCTTTCATCGCCTCTGCCATCACGCGTTCTTGCTCCTGCACGTCCTGAGACTGCCGGAAAATAAGCGCAAACTGCTCCTGCATATCCTTTGTACTCGACGTAACTTCGGCAATCGTCGTTTCCAAAGAATTGAGACGCTCGGTAATTTCCTTGCCCTGCTTATTGCTCTGTTCGGCAAGTTTGCGGATTTCATCAGCAACAACGGCAAATCCGCGCCCCGCTTCCCCCGCATGCGCTGCTTCAATCGCCGCATTCATCGCAAGAAGATTCGTCTGTTCAGCAATATTTTGAATAATTGAACTTGCTTCGATAAGTCCGCTCGACTCATTTAAAATACGCTGGGAAGTGGCGACAGCCGCTTCAACCTTTATCTGCCCCTGACTTGAAACTTCCCCCAAAGAATTGACTGCCTGCGTATTTTTTTCAAGGATTTGAGAGACGCTGCGGATATTTGCAACCATCTGTTCAACAGCGGCGGACGCTTGATTTACTTCCGCACTCTGCGCTTCAATCGAATTATTCAAGCCGAGCAAGAGCTGCTCGATGTCTTTTACCGTTCCGCCTGCCTCATTGATGCTTGTGCCCTGAGCCGTAACTTGATTCTTTACGGAATTGATATTCGCGATAATTTGCGAAATGGACGAAGACGTTTTCAACATATTTTCGCTCAAATTGTGCGCCGTATTTTTCGATAAGTCCGCAGATTCAGAAATTGCGCCAAGCAATTCTTTTGTAACATCGTGGAATTGATTTAAGGCGTTTATCAAAAGTCCCATATCGTCCCTGCTTTCTACCGCAAGTTTTGAAAGCGAAAAGTCCTTTTTTGCAAGCGCGTGCGCAAAGTCAGACAGTTTTTCAAGACGACCGGAGATACCGTTTGCCATTCTGTAAAAATTGATGACGATAACCACGCCGCTCACAGAGGCAAGGGGAATGACGAACTGCGAAAGGACTTCAACAAAGGACATTGACGCAAGATGACCGGAAAGGAGGGGACACATTGAAACGCCTGCGATACCAAGTACGCTGAAAAAAGCGACGAGAACGACACGCTTTTTGACAGTCAGCGATAAATCCTGTTCACGGAGGGGCAAAAACGAAAGCCATTTTTCATATTTTTCAATGAACGAAATGTAAATTGCTACGCCGAAAATAAACGTCTGCCCCACGTTTGCCGAAAGCACTGTAACGAATGCAAGGTCTGCTCCAACCGTTTTTGCTCCGGAGGTTACAGCGGCTGCAATAATCGGAATAAACACGATGGGAACAGCAACCGTCGTCGGCGGCCAAAGTTTTGCAAAAAAGTTTGCAGTGTCCAAAGTTGCAATCGATCCGTCAAACGAAAGAATATTTTTTGCCAAAACATAGCGTTCCGCAAACGGAATGGCAAAACAACACAGTACAACAAACTGTACTGGAAGCGTTGCATAGATTTTCAGCATTTCGGCAAACGTCAACTGTCTGCAAAACACCAATTCAATCTGCGTAAAAACAAACGGCACAAACATAATCATCGCCGTAAGCAGCGTAAAACTCCACGGCAGCGTCCGATTTTCTTGATTGGTCATAATATCTCCATTAACCATCTCCGCCGCTCATTCTCCCCGCGATTTAAGTTTTGTCAATAAGTTGTGAGATAAATGCTTGTTATGACGGAAGATAAAACGACACCAAACGACTGATACGCAGAGAGCCGAATCGTGTAAGCAGATTTCCGCCCAAATGCCGTACGCTAAAGTATCCGCGCTTTTCACGACTCGTCGTAAGTCGCAAGAGACACGTTTCCATTCGGAGAAAATCTCTGCCCTGCGCCGTCACAACTGCATCTTCCCGCAAAAGAACAAGACATCCAAGAAAGAGCGGCGTTTTCGCACAAATAATATTTCTACAGCGATAACCTATACTGACTGAAAAACCGGTTGCCAGCAAGTTTACCCGATGCAAACTTGCTGCGGACGGCAACGCGTTTAAGTCTTTCAAACCGAGTTTTTTCCGTCCGCCCTCCCCTACCGCGCATCCAGTACGCCGCACAGCATCGCGTTCGCCGTTTTTACGTCGTTTTTCCAGTCAGCGGAGCCTGTATACCACATTTCCGCAACAAAACGCCGCACGCCGAGTTCGCGCACTTTTTGTACGCCTGCGGCAAAGTCCACGTGTCCGGTACCAAACGGAATTTCGCGGTATTTGTCGGGTACGGTTTCTTTTAAGTGCATGGCAACAATATGACCTTTGCCGCTTTCAATGTCGTCGATAACGCTTGCGCCGTATTTGCAGGCGGCGTTCGTAAGGTTTCCCAAATCGGGGTAAACGCCAAGGTACGGAGAATCAACTGCACGAACATACGCCATCGCCTTGCCGACCGTGTCCATAAATTCCGTTTCCATCGTTTCAAAGCCGAGCATGACGCCCGCTTTCGCCGCATATTCCGCCGATGCAAGAAGGTTATCCAAAAAGTACGCGCGCGTCGCCTCCGAGCCGTCCTCATAATAGACATCGTAACCGGCAAGTTGAATAATCCGAATGCCGAGGTCGCCCGCCAAGTCCACCGCTTTTTTCATAATATCCATGCCGCGCTCCCGCGTTTTTGCGTCGGCGCTTCCAAGCGGATATTTCCGGTGCCCGCTCAAGCATATACTCCGAAAAAACAAGCCCGAATGGAACATCATCTGCACCAATTCCTGCCGTTCTTTATGCGTATAATCCAAGCGGGCAAGTTTTTCGTCCGTTTCGTCAATGCTTA
>CAUTOZ010000142.1:0-4171 GCA_963539635.1 uncultured Treponema sp. | reverse complement strand
CACTATCACATAAAACGATATTTTTTCTATTACTGCATTTTCATGCTGAAGCCCTCACTGAAATTAGACTTTCGATGGACTTTTTCAAATAAAGAGCTGTGAAACCGTTTAAGCTGTCGGCAGTATTCAAGACGGTAAAACAACCGTAAAAATAATTTTTTTCATACTATTTTATTCACGTACACTTCTACATAACTTTTCAAGCGGATTCCTTCATTTTGATATTTTGTACTATCAGTCAAAACCGAATTCACCGCTTTTACGACCTTCTCAATAACTTCATCTTTATTATTCAGTACGCTGTGATCATATTCTACAGCAGCATCAACTAAGGCTTTTGCTGCCTTCAGCCCTGGACTCATAAAAAACTCCTTGAAAATAAAATATTGAGTCCGAAGCCGAGCAAAGCAAGGCTTCGGACGAAGATTCCCGTCAAGAATCTTCGTCTAGTGTACACTAGACGAATTTTTAAAAAAAAAGAGAGTTTTTTATTGTTGAAAGCAAACGACGTTGATAATCGGGGTAGGCAGTTTTTATTCCTTCCCGTAACGTATGCGCGGATCGAGGACGGCAAGGAGAATGTCGGAGACGACCATACCGGCAAGGACGAGGGCAGAAATAAACATGCTGTTTGCGAGCACGAGGTTGATGTCTTCCTGTAAGACTGCTTCGTACATAAGCCGCCCGACGCCCGGATAGGCAAAAATGATTTCCAGTACGAGCGAGCCGCTGAAAAGAGATGCGAGTAAGTTTGCGCTTCCGGTGATGTAGGGATTGAGCGTGTTTCTGAACGCGTGGTTCAAGTAAACACGTTTTTCGGAAATGCCGCGTGCGCGGAGGGCAAAAATGTATGGCATTCCCATTTGGTCGAGCATGGTTGCGCGGATCATGCGGAGCGTTCCGCCCGCGCCGCCTAAAAACGCTGTCAACAGCGGAAGAAAAACGTGATAGGCGTAACTGAACGTAAATCGCGCGGGATTTTCGGAAAAGGGAAAAGGCGGATAAGCGGTAACGGGGAAAAGCCCGGTAATTCCTGCAAAAAGCTGGAGCAAAATCAGCAGCAGAATGCCGGGAAAGGCGTGCATGAACAGCGCGAAAAATGTTACCGCCGTGTCGAGCGGCGTTCCGGCTTTGCTTGAAAAATACACGCCGAGCATAAACGATGCCGCCGTTATAAAAATGAGCGAAATAAGATTGAGCAGGACGGAATTCCAAATGCGGGAGCGAAGCAAAAACGTTACCGGCGCGCGTGAAACAAGACTTACGCCAAGGTCGTGCCGGACAATAACGCGCTTGAGCCACTTGAAATACTGCACGTAAAAGGGCTTATCCAGTCCGAACTCCGCGCGTAAAATCTGCATCTGCTCTTCGCTGAACGCTTTGTCTCCGGTCGCCGCCGCTCGCGCTGCCTGTCCTTCCGCGCCTGAAAGAAGTTGCTGCGTCATCATGCGGTCAACGATGTCGCCGGGAGCTAAATCCATGAGCGCAAAGAGCGCAAGACCGAGCAAAAACAAAAGGCAGAGCATTGTTGCAAGGCGGGACGCTATAAAACTTGCAAGCGGCACTTTGCGCTGAAACGCAGCAAACGGCGCGGCGATAACTCCGCTTACATTTTGGAAAAAAGTTTTTATTCGATGTATCGTGTTCATATCCAAATCCAAATACTAATTTACTTGACTCAATTTTCAACTTTCGGCTGCGGCAGGGATTGCAGGGGCGCGCGAAGCGCGTTCCGAAAGCCTGAAGGCTTGAGGAATGAGCCGAAAGGCGGAACCCCGAAAAGCCCGGTTTTGCGGCTTGCCGCAAATAGCCGCGCGGGCGTCTCAAAAGTCGGTTACTGTCGAGACGCCCTTCCGAGTTCAGAATTAAATCCTTGCGTTGCAATGACTTAATTCTGAACATCGCGCATAAAATCAAGGAAACTATCCAAAAACTGAAGTTTTTGGATAGTCTGCCGTTCCCCATATTACACCCCAAAATCACAACGCCGCGTCTTTTAAAAAGATATGCTCCGTGAGCGCGCCGTTTTTGTTGTCGTAGTAAAAGTTTGAAAAGTCCCAGCGGTTTCGGAGCGCGGAAAAACTGTGCGGCCGCACCAAATAAATGACGGGGCATTCGTCGAGGAGAATGCGCTGGTACTCGTCCCAGAGTTTCTTTGCCGCGTCAAAATCGTTCGTGTAGCAGCCTTCGTTGTACAAAAAGTCTATGCGCGCTTCCCAATCCGTCGCAGGACTTTCCTGCATGGGGTGCCACACGTGCAGGTTGCCGCTCGAAGGCCAAACATTGCTTCCCTGAGACGGAAAAATCATGGAGCCGAGCGCGATAATCACGCTTTGCCAATCGTAGGTCGCCGTCAACGATTCTACAATCTTTTGGAAGTCGAGTTGCCGGACATTCACTTTTATGCCGACTTTGGAGCACTCGTCGGCGATAATCTGCGCAATATCGTTGATGACAGCGCCGGACGACTCGACAGTCAAGTCGAATTCTACCGCCTTGCCCGCAGCGTCGGTCATAATGCCGTCCGCATGACGCTTAAATCCGATTGACTCAAGCAGCGTAAGCGCACGGTCTGGCGCGTAGCGGTAGTTTAAGGTTATCGAAGAATCGTAAAACGGGTTTGCGTCGGGAAAAAAATCGTACTTTGGTTCTGCAAGCCCGCGGTACACTTGATTGATAATGCGCTCGCGGTTCAAAAGGCAGCTCATCGCCTGCCGAAATTTTTTATTCGTAAAATAGGAATAATACGGCGCGTCCGTGTTTTTCGCGTTTTGATTGAACGTCCAAAACGCCGCCGAAAGCGAGCCTTTGGCATTAAAAACCGTGTAATCGTCCCCTTGATTTTCAACAACCGCGCTTAATTCTTCGGGGCGCGGCGCGTAACTTTCAGTCTTTCCCTGCTTGAACAAGAGGAATTCGGTGTTTTGGTCGCCGATAATCCTGACAATCATGCGCTGTATATACGGAATCGACGTTCCGTTTGCGTCTTTTTCGCGGTAATGCGGATTGCGCTCAAAAACGATGCGCTGAGACGGCGTGTACTCGGCGATATACCACATACCGCACGACGGAATGGTTTTGGGGTCGCAATTGACGCCGAAAAGATTTTTTACGCCGTCAACGCCGCCCGCCTCTTTTGCCGGACGGAATAAAAACGACGGACACAAGCCCATGTTCGTCGCAAGAATCGGCTCTGCAACAATACGCGGAAAGCGGAATTCAAACGTGCGCTCGTCAATTTTTACGCAGTCAATATGCTTTTCCGTTCTGTCCGCCATCGTAACGAACTGCTGATAGTAGCCGCTGCTGGCAAACGCTTTGTCGCCTGCAATCTCGTTGTACCAAAAAACAAAATCGTCGGACGTAACGGGAACGGTTTTCTCTGAGCCGTAATACGACCACACAAGCCCGTCATGGAGCGTGTAACGGACGGTGAGCGTGCCGGCGTTTTCATCGGTGATAATGTCGAAGTCGGCAAGTCTGCCTTTCCATTCGCGAAACGTCGGGTCATAGTCAACCAGAAAATCAAGCGTCTTTCCGATGATGGCGGAACTGCCAGAGTCCCGCTCTGCGATAAGTTGATTGAAGGTTTTGGGGTCGGTCAACATTGTTGAATTCCACGTTCCGCCGACCGTTCCCGCTTTGTATTCGCTGCCGTCCCACGGTTTGGACGTCGTTTTTGCGATAAGCGCGCCGCCGGAGCCGCCGTTTATCCGCGCAATTTCTTCAAGCGTAAGCTCTTCTACTCGCGAACACGAAGCGAACATCGCCGCACAGACAGCAAAAATAATGCAGACTGTTTTATTCATGGCGCATTTTTGCATAGGATGAGGGGCGCGGTCAAGGAGGAGGAAAGTCTTAATTGGGAGTGCGTAATTAGGAATGGGGCGGACTTTCTCGCTTATAAAACTGCGGCAAATGAACTAGACTAGCGGTATCAGGACTTTGGCGGTGCCGCGTCGGCGATTACCGCATTCTGTGCCGTATTCCCCGACGATAAGCCTGTTCTCCTGCGTTCCAATGGAGACGGCGAGGGCTTGGTATTTCTCAGGCTGCCCAACCGAATTGCAAGCGAACAGAAAACCGGCTCTATCTGTAAAAACCTAGGTTTGTTCCGTCCGCACTTTGCCGATTTTCACATTTCTCCGCTATATAAAAGTGGAGGAATTAT
>CAUTOZ010000141.1:0-4359 GCA_963539635.1 uncultured Treponema sp. | reverse complement strand
TCAATAATCGTTCTGTGTTCTGTGTTCTGTGTTCTGTGTTCTGTGTTCTGTGTTCATTTGTGGCACGCCTCCCGCAGAGGAATTCTTAATTCGGAATGCGCAATTCGTAATTACGCATTCCTACTTCCTCATTGACTTTCCCGCTTCCCGCAGCGGAAAATAATTTTATTTGAGAGGCATTGTATAGAAAAATACGCAGCGTGTCCAAACACAGGGGCGGCAGAAAACAGCGGGCGGCAACTGTGTTTAGTACTTTTAAATCCAGCGGCTGCCGCATTCGGCAAATGAAAAACAGGCGATAACTCCGTAATCGTACGGAGACACTGCAAGGGACGAAACGGCCTCCTGCGCGTGCGGGCGATTATTATCATTCGTGAGAGAGACAACTCTTTTTCGTCCGCATCGGTTTTCTGCGAAAACTGACATAGAACATCAGCCGCAGAAAATACGGTTACGAACTACGGCTGCACTCTGCGGCTGTTCTGCCGTTCGTTGAAATTCCTTCCCTTATTGTGTAATATTGCGCCATGGATTTATTGAAGAAACTTGAAGAATGCAAAAAACGCTATGATATTGTTCAAAAAGAAGTTATGTCGCCGGAATTGGTGAAAGATCCGAAAAAATACAAAGAAACGATGCGCGAAAACAATTATTTGAGTGAATTGTGTGCGCTTTACGACGAATACAAAAAAGTTTTACAGGGAATTGAGGACGATAAGGTCATCATCACGGAAGAAGACGACCAGGACATGAAGGAAATGGCGCGCGAAGAACTGAAAGAACTTGAAGAAGCGCAGCCGAAACTTGAAGAACAAATAAAACTGAAGCTCATTCCGCCTGATCCGCTGGACGAAAAAAACATCATTCTTGAAATACGAAGCGCGGCCGGCGGAGATGAAGCGAGCCTTTTTGTGCGCGACTTATGGGAAATGTACTGCCATCTTGCCGACCGCAAAGGCTGGAAATACGAGACGATGGAAGCGCAGGAGACGGAAGTCGGCGGATTCAACAAAATCGTAACGTCGATAAGCGGCAAGTTCGTTTACGGAACGCTGCGCTGGGAAAGCGGCGTTCACCGCGTACAGCGCGTACCTGAAACGGAGTCGCAGGGGCGATTGCAGACATCAACGGTAACGGTTGCGGTTCTGCCGGAAGCCGAAGAGACGGAAATTGAAATAAAAGACGGAGACGTGCGCATTGACGTTATGCGCGCAGGAGGCCCCGGCGGTCAGTGCGTCAACACGACGGATTCTGCGGTGCGCCTTACGCATATTCCGACCGGAATTGTCGTCATTCAGCAGGACGAAAAAAGCCAAATTAAAAACAAGGCAAAAGCGTTCCGCGTTCTTCGCGCTCGTCTTTTTGATTTGGAAGAAAGCAAAAAACAGTCGGAGCGGGCGGACGCGAGGCGCAGCATGGTCGGTTCCGGCGCACGGAGCGAAAAAATCCGTACGTACAATTATCCGCAGGACAGAATTACCGACCATCGCATAAACTACAACCAGCACAATCTGCCGGCATTTATGATGGGCGCAATGGACGATATGCTCGACGCGCTCAACGTGTACGCAAAAGAAGAGCAGCTCAAAGCCGCAGGCGGCACGGACTGATGACAATTCGGGAGGCAAAACGCCTTGCACGCGCCGCGCTTACGCAAAAAGACGCGGCGTTTTTTTATGCAGGCGGCGTTATTCGAACGGAGCGGAGCGGCGATTCGCGTTTTATTCCTTCTCCGACTCCCGACTTAGATATCAACTGCATTTTGTGCAGCATTTTGAATGTAGATAAAACGTATCTTTTAACACATTCCCAAAACGAATTGACTGAAACGCAGTTGGAAGATTTTACTGCTGCCGTCAGAAAAAGACGGACGGGCCTTCCGATTGCGTACATAACCGGCGTAAAAGAGTTTTACGGGCGGGATTTTTGCGTATCGCCTGCCGTACTCATTCCGAAGCCTGACACGGAAATTCTTGTTGAACGCGCGGCGGAAATCGTTTTACAGAGCGTACAGGCAGTCAAACTCTGCGATATGTGCGCAGGAAGCGGGTGCATCGGTCTTTCCGTGTTTTTAGCAGTCAAAGAGAATCCGCAGACGGACTTGTGCAAAATTGAATCTGTCTGCCTTGCCGATATAAGCGAAGCCGCGCTGGAAATTGCAAAACTGAATGCAAAGCGGCTTTTGCACGACGAAGATAAAGCGCGTTTTTCCTTTATTAAAACCGACCTTTTCGCCGAAATCACCGGCACTTTCGATTTAATCTGCGCAAATCCTCCCTATATTCCGCATGGCGAAGCCGCCGCATTGCTGGAAGACGGACGAAACGAGCCGCTTTTAGCCCTCGACGGAGATGCAAACGTTGACGAAACCATATCAGAAAGCGGCGACGGTCTTGCCGTAATCCGCCGTCTTGTTCCAGCGGCGTTTAGACGTTTTAACGGCGGCGGAACGCTTTTAATGGAATGCGGAGAATATAATGCTCAAAAAGCGGCGGATTTATGCCGCGCGGCTGGATTTAATTCAGTGCAAGTTCATACGGATTTTGCCGGACAACTGCGGCTTGTGGAGGCGCAAAAAGCGTAATTCTGCGGCAAAAAAATAGATTACCGAACAGGAAAATATGCTCCGGTAAAAAAGCTATTTGTTTTCGGCGGCAGAATTTTCTTCCGGCACAGGGTCTAAAGAATTTTGCGGAAGTTCTGATACCGGATCAAGTTCCGGCTCGCGATATTCGTTTTCTTCTATTATATTCTGCGTATCCTGCGCAGATTTGGAGTCGTCAGAGGTTTCCTGCACTTTATATTTTTCAGGAATTTTATCCATTCCCATCTGCGCAAGTTTTTTATAAGCGGGCGGTACCGAGCCGTATTCGGCATTTTCAAAAATCCCGAGAATCTCATTGAACGAGCGGTACGCCTGCGTATAGCGTTTCCGCCGCAAATACAAATGTCCGAGTTCGTAACGAGCCTCAATATACGCCCGCGTATCCATGCCGTAGCGATAGATGACCGCCGTGTAATACCGCTCCGCCGCCCGATACCGCGCCGCACTAAACGCGTCCTGCCCCATCTGAATGAGTTGAGCGTAGGTTGCGTCAGGAGGAATTACCTTGGTCGATTTGCAAGAAAAAACTGCCGCGGACAGCGCAGCGCATACCGCAAACTTCACAATATTTTTTATCATTTTAGCATATCCTATTTTGTGCGCATTCTATAGCGCAAATGACAAAAAAACAAGGCGACGCAAAAGTCGTTACGCATTGTCACGAGGAAAAGATGCCCTCCCTACAGTTTTACCGCCTGACCGCCTTCGATTTTGATTTTAAAGCCGCAGTCTTACACAAATCAATTTTTTGCATAGCGCAATTTGAATCTTTCACCTTGCACACGACTCATAAACATGAGGCACTAAAAAACATAAAACGAATCCACGAATGAACAACGGCTGGGCATATAAGAATACCCGTAAAAGGAATTCAATATATGACGACTTCGGCATTTATCTTGTGTTTTTTGCCAAATTCTTCCTTACATTATTTCTTCTCAATTTCCATGTACGTGCACAGACATACCGCCTATTTTTCCTGGCCGTTGATAAAAAAATCGTCAGCCCTCTGTGGAAAAATTCTATCGTACCACGAAGTTTTTATATTTTTTAAACTGCGCTGTTTCTATACCATCAATTTTTACAGTAAATAAAATGGCAGAAATCTTGAAGCGTCTGATTGTTACGACTCAAGAAGCAGCGGGGTATCAAACCTTCCCGCACGAATAAAATCCATTTTCCCCAATTTTGTCGAACGATTATTAAAACCAATTTGTATAACCAATACTTATTCCGATTGAAAAACTATTTTCTATTTTTTCAAATCTTTTTGACATATCATTTTCTTGAACAGATTGGTATACAAACATGAATGGATAATAATTTAAGTTAAGTCCAATACTGAATCCAGACTTAAAAAAATATGTAATATTACTTCCGATTCCGGCATACGCTTGTCCGATTGTGCTTTTTTTATTGGTATCTTCATTTGTTCCGCCAAGAAGAAACCCAAATGAAATTCCCGGTGAAATGATAAATCCTTTTTCATTTCCTAAAAGCAAAAGAAAAGAAGGCGCCAGCAGCGAAGCAAATCCTAAACACAATTGTTCTTTTGTATGCGAAAAAATTATTTTTCCGTCAAAATGGAATCCAATTTTTGTATTTTCTTTGAAAAGATTAAATCCTAAATACACGCTCGGTTTCGGAATTAGTACGCCGATTTCATCGATAACTTCTTCATCGCAATGAAAATCAAAATCAATATTGAAACCTGCGGTAATATATTTTTGCGCCGATAAGTGAGGATAAAAAAA
>CAUTOZ010000140.1:0-4502 GCA_963539635.1 uncultured Treponema sp. | reverse complement strand
ACTTTTCTTCCAATACCAATACTTTGCCGAAGAAAGAAAGGTCTTTTAACCTATGGCAGAAATTCTTTACGCTCCTTGTTGTGTTTGGATATTTTATGCCGGTTGGTAGGCGTTTTTTGCCTATATTTCATATAATTATTCGCCTTCCATTATTTCTCCGCCAGTGTGAAGACTGGGATCGCCGCACTATATTGTTCTTAGGTTATCTTTTATTCACTCTATCCGTAATTTGTGCAGGGCTGACGCTCATATACGCAATCGCATATCAGATAGGTAAGAAGCCGGCAATGAAAATGTTTTCAACATCAATGCATCTTTGGGGATTTTTAGCATTTGCTGCAGGGGTGTTCATTACTTTTGTTGTTTGGCCGCTGAACGAAGGACTAAATCTTCATAAATTAATCCTAAGAGCATTCAAGATACCCTATATATACGTCATGTTAGCGGGCTGGATTATAAGCAGTATTCCGATTGGAGGGAAAAATGACAACGTGTAAAAACTGCGGCGGTGAAAAAGCCGATGGACAAGTTCCGGAGCAAAACCCTGTTTTGTCTCAACAAATGCAGACAAACAGTAACTTTGCGGTTCCGCTTGATAAAACAGAGCGGAAAGACGCATTGTTCGAGGCGATAAAGCGGAATGATGCAAACGCCGTGGAAGCAATTTTGAAGTCCGGCTATAAGCCGAACAAACGGATCGGCGAGGTTACGCCGCTCGGATTTGCCGCTATTTTTGACAGCCCCGATGCTGCGCAGGTTTTGATTCAGCATGGGGCGGCAGTAAAGGGCTGGAGAAGCATCACGGCTTGGCCTCCTAATCACAACCCGCTTATGCTCGCCGCGATTAACAATCCATTGCTCGTCGCAAAACTGCTCATTGAATCGGGGGCTGACGTAAATTCTGCAAACGGCAACGGCAGAACCGCCATGAAAATTGCGCAGCTGCACGGGCATTCGCAGATGATGACTTTGCTGCAAAGCCATGGCGCAAAATTATATTCTGTCAGCGCGGTACTCCAAAAGATTATCACGATTATTGGCATACTGAATCCCAATACCGCACTGCAGGCGTCATCGCGAACAACAGATGTTGACGACGCCTTTTTGCGAGAGCGTTATTGAGGCGGAAAATCAAACAGAGGGACTGGAAAAGCCCGTTCAAGTCAACTTGATAAAACGAACGAGAGCAGCCCCTTGCTCTAGCCGTCTTTACCTTTCTGTGAGTATCTTACAGGTATGGATTACGAAAAATTTACGCTTAAAACGCAGGACGCATTGCAAGAAGCAAGCGCCCTCGCTCAAAAAAATGATCATAGTGAAATAGGACTTGAACATCTGTTGACTGCCATGCTTACGCAGGAAGACGGAATTGTTCCGCCGGTTGTCGAACGTATCGGAGTATCGCCCGACAGTCTTTTACATCAGACGGCGGAGCGTTTGTCTGCATACCCGAAAGTAACCGGCAATACGCAGATGCACCTTTCTTCGGAAGCGCAAAAGACGCTTGCAAAAGCGGAAATTCAAATGTCGAAGCTCAAGGATTCGTATCTTTCGACGGAGCATATTCTCCTTGCGATGACGGAATCCGAGAGCGCGGCGGGAGAACTTTTGCGCAAAAACGGCATAACGCATGAAGCAGTGCTGGAAGCCTTAAAATCCGTTCGCGGAAATGCGCAGGTCGATTCCCAAGACCCGGAAAGTTCCATGCGCGCATTGGAAAAATATACGCGAGATTTAACGGCGGCAGCTCGGCAGGATAAAATCGACCCCGTTATCGGCCGCGATGAAGAAATCCGCCGCGTTATGCAGGTGCTTTGCCGCCGGACAAAAAATAACCCCGTGCTCATCGGCGAGCCGGGCGTCGGAAAAACCGCCGTTGTTGAAGGACTTGCGCGGCGCATCGCGTCGGGCGACGTACCTGAAAGCCTTAAAAATAAGCGGCTTCTGTCCCTTGATTTAGGTTCGCTTGTTGCAGGCGCAAAATTCCGAGGCGAATTTGAAGAGCGGCTGAAAGCGGTCGTAACGGAAATTGAAAAATCGGAAGGACACATTATTTTATTCATCGACGAACTGCACACGATTGTCGGCGCGGGAGCCACCGAAGGCGCGATGGATGCGTCCAATCTTTTAAAGCCCGCTTTGGCACGCGGCGCTCTTCGTGCGATAGGCGCTACAACGCTTGACGAATACCGCAAATATATAGAAAAAGACGCGGCTCTTGAGCGGAGATTTCAGCAGGTTTACTGCGGAGAGCCGTCCGTTGACGATACGATTGCGATTTTGCGCGGACTCCGCGAAAAGTATGAGATTCATCACGGAGTGCGCATAAACGACGAGGCGCTCGTTGCGGCGGCGGTGTTAAGCAGCCGCTATATCACGAATCGTTTTATGCCGGACAAGGCGATTGACCTTGTAGACGAAGCGGCAAGCCGCCTTAAAATGGAAATCGAAAGTCAGCCGACGGAACTTGACCAACTTGAACGGAAGATTTTGCAGTTGTCGATTGAAAAACAGTCGCTTGCAAAAGAAACGGACGCGGCTTCAGTCGAACGGCTTAAAAAACTTGAAAAAGAGCTTGCGGACATTTCTTCCGAACGGGACGCGATGAAACTCCAATGGCAAAACGAAAAGTCCGACATCGACAAGAGCCGAAGCATTAAGGCGGAGCTTGAACAGTGCCGCTTTGATGTGGAAAAGTTTACGCGCGAAGGCAATCTTGAAAAGGCGGCGGAGTTGAAATACAGCAAAATCCCCGCTCTTGAAAAAGAGCTTACTGCGGCGGAAGCGCGGCAGAAAAATCTTGATTCCGAAACCGAACGCACGTCTCTCTTGCGGCAGGAAGTTACCGAAGAAGACGTTGCGCGCGTCATCAGCTCGTGGACGGGAATTCCGGTGGCTAAAATGCTTTCGAGCGAAAAGCAAAAATATCTTGAACTTGAAAACGTGC
The DNA here is from genome assembly GCA_963539635.1 of uncultured Treponema sp. Classification (GTDB taxonomy): domain Bacteria; phylum Spirochaetota; class Spirochaetia; order Treponematales; family Treponemataceae; genus Treponema_D. The sequence continues at coordinate 1,555 of CAUTOZ010000140.1, read as the reverse complement.
TGCATAAGCGCGTCATCGGACAAAATGAAGCCGTGCAGGTTGTTTCCGACGCAATCAGGCGTAACCGATCCGGCTTGAGCGACCCGAGCAAGCCTTTGGGAAGTTTTTTGTTTATCGGGCCTACGGGCGTCGGAAAAACGGAACTTGCAAAAACGCTTGCGGACTTTTTGTTCAACGACGAAAAAGCGCTCACCAGAATCGATATGTCGGAATATATGGAAAAATTCAGCGTAAGCCGCTTGATTGGGGCTCCTCCGGGATATGTCGGCTACGACGAGGGCGGGCAGCTTACCGAAGCCGTAAGGCGAAGACCGTACAGCGTCGTGTTATTCGATGAAATCGAAAAAGCGCATCCCGATGTGTTCAACGTGCTTTTGCAGGTGCTTGACGACGGCAGACTTACCGACGGACAGGGACGCGCGGTCGACTTTAAGAACACGATTATCATCATGACGAGCAATATCGGAAGTGCGGAAATTCTTGAAGCCGATAACGACGAAAAAATGGCGGCGGCAAAAGATAAAGTCGATGCGCTCTTAAAAGCGTCGTTCCGCCCTGAGTTTTTAAACCGCATTGACGAAACGGTTTTGTTCCGCCATCTGGATAAAAGCGGCATAGCGGACATCGTGCGAATCCAACTTGAGCGGGTCGCCTCCCGCTTAAAAGACCGCAGAATTACGCTTGAGTTCGATGAGTCCGCAGTGGAATTCATCGCCGAAAAAGGCTACGATCCCGCGTTCGGTGCACGCCCCGTAAAGCGCGCGGTGCAAACCTATGTCGAAAACCCGCTTGCAAAAGAATTGCTCGCAGGAAAATACGCTGACGGCGTAACTATAAAAGCTGAACGCGCGGCAGACGGTTCGGGCATCGAATTCGGCAAACCGCAGGTAAATTAAACCGAAAAAGCAAGCGGCTTTTTACCCGGACGGAAATTATTTATTACGGGTATAAGACAAAGCTGTCCGTCCCGTTCGGAGTGTGATGTACCCTCCGAGCGGGGTGCGGTGTACCCTCCGAGCGGAGTGTGATATTCGCCCTGTTCGGAGCGTGTTACTCGCCCCGCCCCAAGCGTGTTGCTCGCCACGCCCGAAGCGAATTGCTCGCCACGCTCGAAGCGTGTTACTCGCCCCGTCCGAAGCGTGTTGCTCGCCCCGCTCGAAGCGTGTTACTCGCCCCGCCCGACATTCGACCTCATATTTTTCAATTACTGTACTTTTGAATCAATTCTTCTCTGTCGTTTACGCTTAGTTTGTCGTAAAGAAGGCTGATATAATTTTCAACTGTGTGCGGACTTATAAAAAGCTCGTTGCAAATCTCACGGTTGGTTTTTCTCTGCAAAATAAACTCAAAAACTTTTCGTTCCTGCTTTGAAAGCATTGTAACAATTGATTCAATCTTATTTTGAGCCTTGACCATACGCTCTTCAAGATATGTACCGCCTTGCCGGACGGTTTCAAGGCAAAGCGCAAGCTCATCTTCCTTTGCGATTTTAGAAATGTATGCCTTCGCACCGGAATCTTTTGCCTGCAATATAAAACCTGCCGTATCATACATC
>CAUTOZ010000139.1:0-4606 GCA_963539635.1 uncultured Treponema sp. | reverse complement strand
GATACGTTTCGGGCGGCGGCAATCGAGCAGCTTGCGCTCCACGCGGAAAAAATCGGCGTACGCGTCGTAAGTCATCAGCATGGAGCAGACCCCGCGGCAGTCGTTTTTGACGCGGCGTCGGCAGTCAACTCGCGCAGCGGCGGACTTGTCATTGCTGATACGGCTGGTCGGCTTCACAACAAAGAAAATCTTGTGCGCGAACTGCAAAAAATTGACCGTATATGCCGCGAAAAATCTGATGACGGCTGTTATAAAAAACTTTTGGCGGTAGACGCAACGACTGGACAAAACGCGCTCCGGCAAGCGGAAGCCTTTCATGAAGCCGTCGGCATAGACGCGCTTATTCTTACAAAATACGATTCGAGCGCAAAAGGCGGCATTGCAATTTCCATCGGAAAAGAGTTGGGAATTCCGACCGCTTTCGTCTGCACCGGAGAAAAATACTCAGACATTGCGCTGTTCGACGCGGAAAAATACGTTTCTGAGTTTTTAGGACTTTAACGTGAAGCGCACTGCCCTTCGTTTTTTCGCCGCTGCCGTAATGTTCTGTGCTCTCTCCGTTTCCGTGTGCGCGGACGAGGCTGAATTTAAGCGTTTTTTTGCAGAACTGTGGCGGTACGAATATTCCGGCGCGTCGAATTATGCAGGAATCGAACGCTTCAGCGGCGTGTCAAAAGCGCCTGCCTTTGCGGCGGCGGGAACAGTATGGTCGTTTGAGCGTGGTGCGGGGCGCATAATCGGCCTATATATGGAAGAATACGCGGATATTTTCGACGTTCCGCCGCTGGACGAAAATACGGGCGGCGCGGAAGATGTTGCGGGGCATTCAGCGGACGGCGTGTTGCAAGCGGAAACTCCTGAAGAATTAAGCGAAATGCAAAAAGAGCGTGTGCAAAAAGCGGCGCTCCTGCCTCCTCCTGAACACCATTTTACGGATACCGAGGGCAGACTGCGTTTTCATTCATTTGAGGATGAAAATCTGTCGCTCCAGAAGACGGCGGATGGATATATTGCAGCGCGTTCCAGCGATAAAAACGCTATCCGCATGTTTTACGACGCGGATTTCCGCCTTTCCAAACGCGAGTTTTGGGATTTAAATAACGGCTTGGAAACGTCCAGGGCAGTAAAAACAGAAAATTACGGCTATGCAGGCGGCTCAAAACCCGTTTCTGCAGTCATCGTGGAGCCGAAAAGCCGGACGGAAATTTCTTATGACGAGACTGGGCGAATCATTCTTTCAAATGTTTTTACAATCGACAGGGAAGATGACGAAAACTCCGCTGACGCTGAAAACGAAGACGCGGCAGGCGGCGATACGGAATTGGAAGATTTTATTCTCAAAAGCATGACGCGTTTTTCCTATGGAAAGGGCGGCAAACTGACGGAGCGGTATGCTGAATCCTATGATTACCGGTACGGCAGACGAAGCGGCATACAGACGCAGCGAGAAGTCTATGAGCATAAAAGCGACGACGGCGAACCCGACTACTATTTTTATGAAAATGGCGCGCTCCGCATAAAGCGAATTTACGGCGGCGTTGACACGTATACGGCGTATATGTATTTTGACGGCGGATACTCTTCCGAAACGATGTACGAAAACGGCAAACGCGTGCGGGATTTGTTCTTTTTTCACGATAAACTTGTCAGGAGCCGCAATTATGAATAAAAAAAATCTTTTTTCGTCATGGACATGGATTTATTTTGTGTCGCGGCGTTTTTCTTCCGTTGACCGCAAAGGACGCTCCGCCGTTACGGGATTTCTTGCCGCGCTCGGTATTGCGCTCGGCGTGATGACGCTCATCACCGTTTTGGGCGTTATGAACGGCTTTCAAATGAGTTTTGTAGACGCAATCATGGAAATTTCAAGTTATCACATACAAGTTTCAGGAATTGACGGTGCAAACGAGGCTGAATTTTTGCGTTTTTGTGAAAAACATAAAAATATCTCCGCAGCAACCAGATTTTACGAATCGCAGGCGCTTATAACAGGCGGACGCGGACGGGAAGCAAGCGCGATTATACGTGGCATTGAAAGCGGCATTATGGAGCGCGACAAAGGTTTTGCGAAAGAATTACATATTGTCGGCGGCGCATTTGACTTGTCGGACTCCGGTTCTATCGTGCTCGGCTCGTATCTTGCGCAGTCGCTCGGTGTAAATATCGGCGGTACGGTCAATCTGCTTGCGATGAGCGGCGGAAACGATGTCGCTCTTATTTCGCAAAACCGCGAATTCCGCGTAACGGGAATTTTTGAATGCGGTTACGCCGATATAAACAGCTCGTTCGCCTTTATCAGCGACGCGGCGGCAAAAGCGAACTTCGGCTCCGGAAGTCAATTAAAATACGGAATAAAACTTATCCGCCGCAATGCCGACATCGCAGCCGCCGCAGACATCGAAGCCGCTTTCCCGAATGTCAAAGCACAGTCGTGGCGCGAGTTCAACCGTTCGTTTTTCGGCACGCTCCGCATCGAAAAAAATATTCTCATGCTTCTTGTATTTTTGATTTTCGTCGTTGTCGGTATAAACATCTACAACGGAATGCGGCGGCTTGTCTTTGAGCGGGCGGAAGAAATTTCGGTTTTGTCCGCGCTTGGAGCGTCGGAAAAAGAGATAAAGTCGATTTTTATCATGCGCGGCTTTACGGGCGGATTTATTGGTTCTCTCGCGGGTACTGCGGCGGGACTTTTTTTGTGCGTCAACATCGGCGCGGTTTTTATGGGCATTTCGCACGTCATGTTTTTTGTCGAGTACGTTGCCGCCTTACTTTTTTCTCCGCAAAATGCCGCGTTCATCTACGAAAATCCCATGTACCGAATCTATGCCTCCATTCCCGCGCGCTTTTATTTTTCGGAAGTGCTGGCAGTCAGTCTCTTTGGGCTTGCGGCTCCGCTTTTTGCGGCATTGCAGGCAAGTAAAAACGTATTAAAAATGAATGTTGCGGAGGTCTTGCACGATGAATAAAATTTTGACGGTAAAAAATCTTGAAAAGACATATAAAACCGACATCGAAACGCTCACGGTCTTAAAAAACTTGAATTTTGAAGCGGTCGAAGGAAGTAAAACGGCGATTGTCGGCGAAAGCGGAAGCGGTAAAAGCACTCTTTTGAACATCATCGGCAGTATCGATACGGCGACTGGCGGAACCGTGCAGGCGGGCACGTGGAATCTTACATCTCTTTCCGAACGCGAAAAATCCGAATACCGTTCGTCGTTTTTGGGACTGGTGTTCCAGTTTCATTATCTGCTCAAGGATTTTACCGCGCTTGAAAATGTGTTTATGCCCGCGTTTATGGCAGGTGTTCCGCGCAAAACCGCCGAAGAAAAAGCGCGCGCCCTGCTTGAAGACGTCGGACTTTCCAAGCGCATTTCTCACCTTCCAAGCGAACTTTCCGGCGGCGAGCGGCAGCGGGTTGCGGTTGCGCGCGCTCTCATAAACGATCCGCCGCTCATTCTTGCCGACGAACCGACAGGCAATCTTGACCCTGCGAACGCGGTTTTAATCAGCGAACTGCTTTTTTCTATGGCGGACAAGTATAAAAAGACTTTGATTTTGGTTACGCACGACTTAAAAATCGCGGAAAAATGCGCCGACCGCTACACCATCGCGGACGGCAGACTGGAGAAACTATGACGGCGGCGGCATCAATTTTATTTGCAAAACGGCTCATCTTTCCGCGTACGCTCAAAAAATCTTCCGCGCGGAGAAGTATTTTGGGAGCCGTTGCGTGTATTGCAATCAGCATTGTGCCGTTGACCGCTGTCATCAGCATTGCGGATGCGATGATAAGCGGCATGACGGAACGGCTCATCGGCTTATCTTCGCTGCACCTGCGCTCGGTTGTCAGGCGGAATGCGGACGCGGCGGCGACGCTTGACGGATTAGCGGCGTATAAAACCGCGCTCACGAAGGTTCCAGGCGTTACGAATGCTTTTATGGAAATCGACTGCGACGCGCTTGCGGCAGGAAAAAATTACCGCACTGGAGCGTCTGTCCGCGCGGTAGAGCCGGATATTTTTACGAAAAACGCGTACTTTGTAAAATTTATAAAAACGGTTGACGGCGCTATAGAAGATTTTACACAAAATCCCAAAAGCGCGGTTATCGGAGAAAAAGCGGCTAATCTGCTTTCCGTCCGCGCCGGAGACACCGTCCGCCTCATCACGACCAAACGCCTGCCGTCAGGAATAATTGCACCGCGCTTAACGTCGTTTACCGTCGCCGCAGTCGTTTCTTCCGGTTATCAGGAACTCGACGCGCTGTGGTTTTTTATTCCGATTGAAACGGGATTTTCGATAATTCCAAAAGATTCTGCAATCGTCTCGGTGATGATGGAATGTAAAGACGCATTTTCTCCTTTGCTTTACGGCATACAAAATGAGTGCGCGTCACTCTTAAACGGAGAAGCGACCGTCTTCCGCTGGGACGAATTAAACGCCTCGCAGTTAGAAAACTTTTCTTCAACAAAACTTATGCTTGTCTTCATTATGACGCTCATCGTCCTTGTTGCGGCGGTCAATATTTCTTCCGCGCTCATTATGCTCGTTATGGAACGCCGGAGGGAGATTGCAATTCTAAAAAGTCTCGGCGGCACTCCGAACGG
>CAUTOZ010000138.1:0-4622 GCA_963539635.1 uncultured Treponema sp. | reverse complement strand
AAGAATAAAAAAGTTTTCTTCAAAAAAACTGTGTATTGCAGCGATTATAATTTCTTCTTGTGCACTGTTTTGCAGCATAGCAGGCATTCTGTTGGAATTTATACTGTAGGAAACAGCAGCTAACAAAGTTTTAAACGGCACTGATATGAAGCGCCCGCCTGCAACTCTCTCTCGCAGCCTAAAACTCTTTTTTCACCGTCGGCAGTTTGCGTACCCACACATCTGCCATAAAGCGGTAGCCGTTGCGGTTGGGATGAATGCCGTCCGCACAGATGAGCGATAAAAAGTCCTCGTGCTGGAGAAAGGCGCGCCGCATATCGACGACTTGCACTTTCTTTTGACGGCACAAACCGGTAAGGCGGAGATTGTACAACTCTTGATTGCGGTACGGCTTTTGACTATCCCCGTGCAGGAAATGCAAAATGCGTTTTTTGTCTGCATTGCGGCTGATATGATTGAACCAGCGTTCGGCGGCAAGCGGCGGCAGCGTCATAACAAGCGGCGTTATGCGGTTTTGCCGGCAGACGGTAATCATTTCATCAAAAATGCGCACAAAATCTTCTATAGAGGTGCGCATTTTGTGAGGCTCGGCGGGATTTTCGTTGACTTGCGCCCAGTCGTAGTCGGAATCGTTGCCTCCGCTTTCAAGGATAACGAGGTCGGCAGAAAGCCCTGCCTCAAGGTCGCGGGTCAGCCGCTTTTGCGTTTTGAAGGCGATGCTTCCGAATACGCTCCGATTGTTCAGTTCAAGATTGAGCGCCTCTGCCGCGAGCGCAAGGCTGTTTTCTTTGATTATTTCAAAGAGCTGCCCTGAATCGGTACCCGTTATTGCGCCTTTTAAGATAGAATCACCGTAAACGGCAATCGTATTTATTCCATTTTCCATATATCGATACCTTATCTGCTGCGCTCTTATACAATCACGCCTTTTGTAGAAGGAATTGATGAGCCGCGCCGCGCATCCATTTCAACTGCACTGCGGATTGCGCGTGAGGCAGCCTTAAACAATGCTTCCATTTTGTGATGGTCGCTTCGTCCGCGCAGAGTATCAAGATGAAGATTGCACGCCGCACCATTTACAAAAGCCTGCCAAAAATCTTCAAAGCAATCTGTCTGGAAACTTGCTTCAATACCGTTTGCATTTATTGAAACAAGCGGGACGCCCGTTAAATCCGCATTGCAGACCAGAAACGGTCTCCCGCCAAAATCGACTGCCGCGCGCGCAAGCGTTTCGTCCATCGGAAAAAGGCAGCTTCCATTCCGGAATATTCCCGCACAGTCGCCGAGAGCGCGCGCAAAGCATAATCCAAGCACGATTCCGGTATCTTCGATAAGATGATGCTGGTCAACGTTCAAGTCGCCTTGTATTGAACCGCGCAAGTCAAACAGTCCGTGCTTGCAAAATGCGTTCAGCATATGGTCAAAAAATCCGATCGGATTTGCGACCTCGCACAACCCGCTTCCGTCAAGATTAAGTTCAAGCGATATTTCCGTCTCTTTTGTCTTTCGCTCTATTTTTGCAATTCTGTTCATGCAGTCCCCCGTTTTTATAGATTTTGCAGTTTCAGTAAATACAAATCATCTATAAAATTTAATTTCCTCTGTCTTGCGATATGTTTTCCAAAAATCGATGAAGTCGAAATAATAATTTTGCATAACCGTAAAAATTCGAGCTAAATCCTTTTTGGATATTTTCCCTCGATTATGTGCTAACATAAAAGAACCATTGGATAGCAACCAGATTTTCGTATCACTTTTATTCGGTTTTCCTCGTGTAACATGAAAATGAACAGGTTCTCCGGCTTCATTCGACCAAAAATATATTTTATATCCCGACATTCGCAAATATATGGGCATTAGGCATGCTCCAATGCATCCATATTTCGCAATGCAGCCACTGCTGAATAGATTTGTTTAAGATACGTTTTAAAATATTCGTTTTTCTCGGCATCGAAATTGGAATGGATAACAGTTCCGTCATTCGCAAGCAAAACCGACTCCGCAGTCATGCAGTCTTCAAAGCAAATATCGTTATCGGTATAAGTAATCATAATTCCGTCTTTTTCGCAAAATTCTTTCCGGCTCATCAGGCGCCTCCGCAGCATTTTGAATTCGGCATTATGCGCTATAAAACCTTGCGCAAATCATATTCCAGAATATCCGTTGCGCCGAGCGACTGCAATTTGGGAAGCAGCGTGGGGACTTCGCATTTTTTGACGGCGATTTTTACCGCGTAACCGCTGTCTCCGAAAAGCGGACTGACTGTAGGACTGCGCATGGATGGAAGACCGTTCACCAAAACATCGAATTTGTCTTTTGCAACGTTCATTTCAAGCATAACGCGGTTCCGCGCATTGAGAACCGCTTGAAAGAGCATTTTAAGCTCCATGATTTTTTTATTTTTTTCGGGATTCGCCATCGCTTCTTTTGAAGCGTACATTCGCGTCGAAGATTCCATGAGCGTATCGACGATTTTCAGTTTATTTGCGTGCAGGGAAGAGCCGGTGCTTGTATTGTCGATTAAAATCTGCGCCAGCGCATCATCGCTGTCCTGCACAAAACCTTCGCTTGTCCCCCACGTCTTAAAAATCGTGCCGTTCAGGGCATTCGACTTAAGCCATTGTGCGCTGAGATTGCAATATTCGGTCGCGATTGTAACGCGGTCTTTGATAAGCGCACGAAAGTCAACCGAATTGGGCACCGCCGCAACAATCCGGACGGGGTCAAACCCCAAGTCGATTATTTCGACCACATCGTTTTCCGCATTATTTTCGTATACCCAGTCCTTTCCGGAAAAACCGACGTCTGCTCGATTGTTTGCAATCAGTGTGCTGACAATTTGCGGTTTTACCACTTGAAACGCCAAGTCTTTTTGATTTGTTGAAGGGAAATACGTGCGCTCCGGCAGGTGAATGGAAATGCCGACGTCGCCGAGCAGCGAATAAACCGACTCGTAAATCCGCCCCTTTGCTAAAAGAATTTTTAATTTTTCCATAATAACTCCCCAGAATGCGCGCATTCCGATACATTTTTGCATATCGTATAGAAGAATGGGGGGAATTTCAACACGGCGGAAAATTGTGCGGCTGCATAAACTCTTTGCCGTGCCGCTTGACAGCGGAAAAATTGACGGGAGAGCGAGCAGGAGTTCTGCGTAAAGAGCGGGGATAAGAAAATTATATTTCCACATGGGAGCGGTATTCGGGGCGGGAACGCAGTTTTGGGGCGCAACGTAAGTTTTGACGGCAGAGGTGTTTGGGTGAAAGACGACGTTTTCGCGGCAATTTGCGCTCTTTTCTTGCAGCGCTGCCTGTTGGAGGCAAACGACGCTGCCGTATGGAAAGCGGTGTGCTAGGCAGACACACTGCCTTTCCGCATGGGAGCGGTGTGCACGGCGGAAAAACATTGTTTCCGAGCGGAAACGCAGTTTTGGGAGCGCAGTCTGCGTTTGCAGCGGCAGGAGTGCTTTTTTGTAAGAAACGATGTTTTCGCGTCAAGCAGCGTTCTTTGTTTACAACGCCATTTGCGGCAGGTAAATGACATCTCCGCATGGTGTACGGCTTCCACGGCAGATATCGCATCCCAAGTCGGAACGGTACTCGGAGTCCGGGCGGCACAAGAGTGCGGCGTTCCCCGCGTCTGCCGCTCAAGACCTGCTCTTCCGTCAGAAGGAGTGTCTGAAAAACTTATATCTTGCATTTTTGACATTCTCACTTAGAATGTTAAGTATGACTTTTATTCAAAATCTTGTTGAATATTATGACGAACTCTATCCCGTAAACGAAGCCGTGCGGCAGTTTTACGGAAACTTTCAAGACCAATACCCTGCGCCGCTTAAATTGCTGAATATCGCGTGCGGCACCGGTTCTTTTGAATTCGAACTGGCAAAAGCCGGTTTTGACGTTACAGGACTTGAAGTTGCGTCCGCTCTGTTGGATTCTGCGAATTTAAAGCGCAGAAATCAAATGCTTGCCGTCCGTTTTTTTCGTATGTCCGTTTTGGAAATGAGCAAATACTTAGGTAAAAACTTTTACAACGTCATTTCCTGCCTGAACAATCGGCTTGTCTTTGTGTATGAGCGCCATTTATTGAAAAAAATATTTGCCGACTGCAAAGAACTTTTAAGTCCCGGCGGGACTTTTGTCCTGCACGTGTACAATTACGAGCAACTGTCCGGTGCAGGACAAATCATTATTGCCGCAAAAAGCAGTATTCGTGCAAAATTGTATACGGAAGTCGTGCTGAATAAAGACGGACAGTGTTTTTTAAGTAAAAATCTTGAAAGCGGCAACGGACACATTCTTCCGGTATTAAAAGACGAGCGAATTTATCCCGTCCGTGCACAAGAAATACAAGCGTTTGCAAAAGATGCAGGTTTTAAAACCTGCTTGTTGTACTCGGATTTTTCCGGAACGCCGTTTTCAGCAGTGTCGCCGGAACTTATCTGCGTCATACGCTGATTGCATCTTCCTGCAGCCGCCGTTTATACAGTCTCAAAAAATTCGCGTTAATTTATCTTCCACTTGCCGTTTTCCTTAAAAAAGCGTTTTGCGTTTATTTCCAAAAGCCTCCCGTCTTCTCCGGACATTGTTATCATCGACGTTATAAAATTCACTGCGGTT
>CAUTOZ010000137.1:0-4731 GCA_963539635.1 uncultured Treponema sp. | reverse complement strand
CCCCCCCCCCCCCCCCCCCCGGGCCGGCCGGCCGAAGGACTGGTCTAAAGCAGCTTTCGACAGCGTAAGTGCCGTCTGCATCGTTTTCATTCTGCAAAAGCCTCCTTAAGATAAATATGTTCAAATTATATTTGAAAAAATGGAAAAAGCAAGATTGCAGAACATAAAAACGAAAACAGTCCCTGCACTTTGGTGTTTCCGCTTTCGTTTGCAAAAAAGGTTAAGCCGTTCATTGATTTGTGCGCCAATCCGCTCTATTATCGCGTTATGAATATTTGTTTATTCCAGCCGGAAGAATTGGGAATGCCGCTTGCAAAGAATGATGAGCGGGCTCAGCATATCATCAAGGTGCTGCATAAAAAAGAAGGCGATTCGTTTGCGGCGGGCATTATTGGAGGCGGGGCGGGGCGGGCAGTCATAACGCAAATTGAAGGCGGATGCATTTTCTACGAGTTTCAGACGGAGACGGACGGCAAAACGCTTTTTCCGCTCAAAATGATAATCGGCTTTCCGCGCCCGATACAACTCAAGCGGCTGTTGCGCGATATTGCCGCGCTCGGCGTTTCGGAAGTTCATTTGACGGGGACGGAACTTGGCGAAAAGTCTTATCTCAATTCTTCGCTTGTTGAGCGCGGCGCGGCGTATAAAATGCTTTTAGACGGCGCGGCTCAGGCGGGAAGTACGCATATCCCGTCGCTTTGTATGCAAAAAACGCTCAGCCAGACGCTTGCGTGTATACGCGGGGAGGGCAGGGGCGCTTCCGATTTTTCAAGCGGCGTCAAAAGTCAAAAAACGCTGCGTCTTGCATTCGACAACATACATCCGGCGGCAGACATAAAAGCGGCGCTCCGTAATGCAGAGCCGATTGAAAGCGTGTATGCCGCAATTGGAAGCGAGCGCGGCTGGACGGATAAAGAGCGCGTCTTGCTTGAGGAGGCAGGATTTATCCGAGTCGGCATGGGGGAACGCATTATGCGGACGGAAACGGCGGCGACGGCTGCTGCGGCAATCATTTCATGCTTTGCAGGTTGGATGAGATAGATACGTGGCAATGCGCCGTAAAATATGGTAGAGTTTGCGCATGGAAAACGCACGGATTAAAGAAATCTTGCTCGACATTGCGCCTGCGGAACTAGATTTTTCCGTCATTCAGACGGGAAAGGAAAGCCGCCGCGTAAACGGACTGTATCAACCGGACACGCATGAAATTTTGCTGCACAACAAGAATTTTAAAACGGACAACCAGCTCATTTATACTGCCGTCCACGAGTACACGCACCACATCGTCTCTGAAGAATTGATAAAAACGACCGGTAATCCGAATACGCCGTACAATTCTCGTGTGCACACGCAGGCGTTTTGGGCAAAGTTCAACGAACTTTTGTCTATCGCAGAAAAAAAAGGCTACTATTCCATTTCGATTGAAAATTCGCCGGAATTGACCGAACTCACCGAAAAAATCCGCAAAGAATACCTTGAAGTAAACGGACGGCTCATGCAGGAATTTGGAAAACTCTTGATTCGTGCGCATGAATTGTGCGAACAGGCGAATATCCGCTACGAAGACTATATTGACCGCGTTTTATGTTTGCCGCGCAGCAGCGCAAAAGACATCCGCAAAGTTGCGGCGGCAGGCGTGAACCCTGCAATCGGTTTTGACAATATGAAAATTGTCGCCTCTATAAGGAAGAAAGATGAACGAGCGGCGGCAGAAAAGCAATTTTTGGAGGGGGACGGACCGGTCGGCGTACGCTCGATGATGAGGCAGCGGGCGGAAGCGGAACGGCAGGTTTCGCCAAAAGAAAAACTTGAGCGCGAAAAATCCCGCTTGACAAAAACGATTGACCAGCTTTCAAAGCGTCTTGAATATGTGGAGGAAAGTCTTGCGATGCTCTAAATTATTGTGCGCGGCACTTTTATGCGCGGCGCATTTTGCGCTCACTGCGGAGCAAAGTCCTGTTACGATGCCTGCTATGCCGCTTCCGCCGAGCATAGAAATGCCTACGGTAAGCGCGCCGGTGATGGGCGGCTCATTTTACAGACCTGGAAAAATCTACGGAATGCCTGCAATGCCTCCGTCGTCGCCTAAAGCGGCAAGCGCTGCAGCAAGTCCTGCTCTGTCGGCAGAAAATCCTGTGCAGACGGCACCTGCGCTTCCATCTTTTGCAGGTGACGCGCTTGGCGGACACGATTATTTACGCGCCGCCGATATTCAGTCGCTCGGGCAAAACGGACTTTTGGGCGGCGTATACAATCTGCTCGGCTCCACTGCGGCGGCAAAAAGTCAAACTCAAGATGTAAATACGACGCTTCTTTTGCAAAATATTCTTACGGAAATCGAGGGACTGAAAAAGCAGCTCGGGAAAAACTCCGCCGGCACGGCAGATAATGTTTCCGCGCAAGCGGCACAGACAGTTTCGCTTCACGGTTTGCGCCCTGCGATGCTTCGCTTTGTTATCAATGGTTACGACATTCTTTCTACGTGTAAGACAGTCTACTTTAGCGAGCCGGAGAGCGACGGTACGTTTTTGCTGACTGCCGACAGAAAATATCTTGCAGACGGAAAGCAAAATGCCGAAACTTTTTACTTTTTGTTCAAGTCTGATGGGCGCGGAGGCGGGCAGGGCGGGTACTCCGTCATTTCTGAAGTCTCTCAGTCGCCGGAAAATCCCGCTTCGCTTGTATTCCGGCTTTCACGCCAAGAAAATCTTACCGCTGCAAAAACCGGCAATCTCGTTTCTTTACGCGCATCGATTGATGGACTGACAGCGGACTTGCTCTTGGACATCGGCAAAAATGACTAGCGCAGAAACTCCGAGCATTCTTAAACGGGGACTAGAAAAACTTCGCTTGCCGGCGGAAACAGTCGACTTTCTTCTATTAAAGATGGATTTATACATTCGCGAGTTGATTTTATTCAATTCTGCGTACAATTTGACAAACACGAGCGATTACAATGAACTTGCCGTTTTTCATATTTTAGACAGCCTTGCAGCAGTCCCTGAACTTATGCGCATTTCGGAAACGCTTGAGACAGCCGGCGTTCGGCTAAAAATTGCGGACATCGGCTCAGGCTCAGGACTTCCCGGCATCCCGCTTGCCGCAGCATTCCCTCAATTCGATTTTTCCCTCGTCGAGCGAATGGATAAACGGTGCGCGTTTTTAGAGAACGAATGCGCCTTGCTCGGATTAAAAAATGCCGCAGTCGTACACTCGGAAGCGGAAAAACTTCTGCCCGAATCCTTTGATAGTGCCGTCTTCCGCGCATTTCGTCCGCTCGATAAAAAAATGATAAAAACGCTCCTTGCCGCTGTAAAATGCGGCGGTTTTCTTGCTGCATACAAGGCAAAGGCGCAAAGTATCACAGAAGAGATGGCAAAAATTGCGGACATCGTACCCGAATACCGCATTGTGCCGATTGCCGTTCCGTTTATGGACGGACGCGAACGAAACCTCGTCGTTATCCGGAAGGGCAGGAGGACTTAGGTACCGTGATTGGAATGGTGTTGTCGGCTCTCAGTCTGCGGCGGGGCGGTGACAGCACTGCAGGACGCTAGTCATTTGGGCCGGCAGCAAGGAGGCGTTGGGCTTGGGCGGTAAAAAAAATATTTGAAAGACATAACGGAGTTCGGCGGGCAGCGGAAAACAGAGTTTGAACGCCGCAGCAAACTTACCGTCCGTTCCTGTTTTTTGGCGCAAAGTCAGTTTAAGTCTATCAAATGAGTTTTTTTTACAATCCGCCGAATTTCGTCTTTCTGCGAGCATATCTACACACCATAAGGAGTGCGGATATGCTTGGATGAGCGGCAACTCAAGTTATATTCATTCAGACGCTTTCTTTCTCCGCTTAAATCTTTTCTATAGAATCTGCGGCGGGATTTCTGTGTCGATTTTAATTTTCTATCCGCTTGCTCCATGTATTGCGTGAGACCGTATACAACATATTTTCTTCGCGGAAGCGGTACTGGAGTTTACAAACGCTTTCCGTATCGCGTACATACGTATAACCGTCATAGTGTATCATCGGTGTTGTCAAATAGAAAAAGCCGTTATCCGCTTCTTTAAACTCGAGAATGATATTGTCAAACTTTAAGGTAAGAACGTATTTATCGTCCTGTTTTTCAGGCGGATTGATGAGAATTCCATACGAATCCCCTGGAATAACCAACTGTTTTTGCTTCGATTCATTTACTTTTTTGAGTTTTCCGGTTTCTGAAATGACGAAGCGCTCTTCCGATTGATTTGCGTTATTCCATTCAAAAATGACCGTTGCTGAAATATAGTATTGCAGCCGTTGGATATACAGACGGTCGTCCGTGTCATCCGGCATCGCGGCTTTATTTACCTTTTCGGCAAGCGATGTCCTGACGATAACTTTTCCGCGTTCTCCTGCCTGCGTCAATTCGTCAATAATTTTGGGCGTAACCGGTTCCAGACGGTAAACTGATTTACAGCCTGCAAACAGTACAAATATTCCCAATAAAAATCCAATTTTCTTCATCATTGTTCTAACCTCTTATACTTTTGTTGCTTTTATAGAAAAAATTCTATACGTAAAGCTGAAAAATAGTTCTATCCGCGTAAACAATTTTTCTAAGTGAACGGCATAACGCGCCTCCTTTATCGTTCTGTCTTTAAGTGCACTTGGAGTGAATCTTACAATTTTATGAAGAGTTGACGGAAAATGCTGACTGCAAAAAAGCGTCCGCTATGCAGCGTGCGGGGGGGGGG
>CAUTOZ010000136.1:0-4766 GCA_963539635.1 uncultured Treponema sp. | reverse complement strand
TTTCCCAAATTACATCCACCACATCGTCTGTTGTCGCAAGATTCAACTGACCGAAGTATTGATGTTCTATTTTTTTTCATAGTTTAATCTCCTTATATGTTTCTATTATTTAGTCTATCAAAAAATATGATTGTTTTATATAGGCATATACACCGATACTATATTATTCAATAATTATATGAAGATTTATATACAATGCCGCCGACAAAAGAATGAGTCGAAGAACTTTATTATTCGTCGATAAACAAATACAAAAAATCTCATGGACCATCCTCCTGTTGCACTTTTCCAATTACTTCCGTTTTTATGTTGAGAAAATAGATTAAAGGATAAGAGAACGGATAAGACAGAAAATGGGAAGCTGATATATTGAATATAATTCTCACAGCTGATAAACTATGCATAAATCAACACCCCCGACGCAAGCGTCGGGGTATTAAACCCTCCGCACGAATAAATATCACGCGAAAAGATATGCTTAATTTGAGTAACTTGGACTTTTACGCAAACTAAGGAAAATAAAATGAATATAAAACTTTATGAAATCTCTGTAAAAGAAGTTGCAGAAAATTACAGTGATAATGCCGAAAAAGGTGTTACAGGTTATAACGGCCGCCTCAATATTCGTCCTGCCTATCAGAGGGAATTCATTTACAAAGAAAAGCAGAGGGATGAAGTTATCCGTACTGTAATAAAAAACTTTCCGCTTAATGTGATGTATTGGGTAAAGAGCGATGGTGGAAACTTTGAGATTTTGGACGGACAGCAACGGAGTATCAGTTTATGCCAATATGTAAACGGAGACTTTTCACTTGACCACAGAATGTTTCAGAATCTTACAGAAACAGAACAAGATCGAATTTTAACTTACAAACTTATGATTTACATCTGCGATGGAATGACAAAGAAAAACTAGACTGGTTTAAAACAATAAATATCACGGGAGAGCGGCTTACGAATCAGGAATTACGGAATCCTATTTACACAGGAGAATGGTTTACCGAAGTAAAAAAATATTTTTCAAAGACAGGCTGTGCCGCAAGTCAAATTGCAGATAAATATTTAAATGGTTCTGCAATCCGCCAAGATTATCTTGAAACTGCATTAAGTTGGATTTGCAATCGTGACAGCATAGAAATTGAAGGCTACATGGCAAAACATCAGCAAGATACGAACTGCAATGAACTTTTGCTTTACTTCAAATCTATTATTGATTGGGTACAGGTCATTTTTCCACATTATCGAAAAGAAATGAGAGGACGTGATTGGGGCGTATTCTTTAACAAATATGGCGGAAATCCCTATGACGCAAAAATATTTGAATCAAAAATTCTTGAACTTATGGAAGATAATGATGTTACGAATAATGCAGGTATTTACGAATACCTTTTAAGCGGCGAAGAAAAACATCTTTCAATTCGTGCATTTACTCCCAAAATGGTTCGTGCTGCTTTTGAAAAGCAGAAGGGTATTTGCCTAAAATGTAGAAAATCTTTCACAATCGAAGAAATGCAAGCAGACCACATTACGCCGTGGAGTAAAGGCGGCAAAACTATTGCCGAAAACTGTCAGATGCTTTGTACAGACTGTAACCGCAGGAAAAGCAATAGATAAAAATAAAAATTGTGCATATCAAATTGTTTTCTAAAATGAAAATTGAACTTTAAACTCAAACAAGGGAGTGATTATACGCAACTTTGCACCGCTTAGAAAGGTTAAACAAATATCCGTTGCTTCGAAGAAATATCTATGTGAAATATTTTCGTACAACACCGTTTTCAAAGTCGACAACGCAGACAAGTTGCGTTGCGGTTTGAAACAATGTGAGATTGATGCACTGTTTCCCACTTTTTATTTGACCGTTCAAGCACGCCAGACATTTTTCCAAAATATGTCTGGCGTGTTTGCAATCTAGTTCGGATGAATGTTCGTATTTTACAGAAACGTCCCGAAGTGTCGAGTCTTTACGAAATTTCTTCATCCCCTGTCTTTATAGCTCATTGCCCTGAAATACAAGCACAACCCATTATACATAAGCTATGTCGTATGATAGAGATTTAAGACGACGGGCAGCTGAATATACGCAAGAACGGCACTCATTGACACAAACTGCAAGCATGTTCAAAGTAAATATCACTACAATTATTGCTTAGAAAAAGCGATAAGAGGCAACCAGCGACGTAAAAACGAAAGTCTGTTGTCCGGTCAACAAGAAAACATCCCTGAAAAACACGCCCTGTTCGACAAATCAAACAGGGCTACGAGTTCTAAAGCGTACAAATAGTACGATTTAGAACATTGCAAATATGTGAAAGCGCATCCTGATGCCTACCTCAAAGAAATCGCAGAAGTTTTCGGATGTCATTTATCTTCTGTGCTGAGGTTGCTGCGAAAGCTCTGGTTACGCAAAAAAAGAGTACATTTTACAAAGAACACGACCCCAAACAAGTAGAAACATATTTAGAAAAATCAAAGACATTCCCAAAGAAAAGCTCGTATATATCGATGAAACCGGTCTCCAGACGCAAATGTACCGCCAATATGCACGCAGTAAACGAGGAAAACGGGTTAATATTCGTATCAGCGGCAAGCGTCATGCTCGAATTGGGCTTGTTGCCGCACAATGTGAAGGCGCTTTGCGTGCTCCTCGCTCCTACAGCGGAATGCTGAAAGCTTTTGTGTTTGAAAAGTGGTTTGAAGAGGAATTGCTAAACTGTTTACCGAAAGGACATGTCATCATCATGGACAATGCTGCGTTTCATAAAAAAAATCTTGTATCAAATCGCAAAAAAATATTCGCAGGAACTAATTTTCCTGCCGCCGTGTTCATCGGAACACAATCCTATTGAGCACACGTGGAGTGCTTTGAAGCCAAAAGTTGCTGGCTGTCTTCATCTTTATAGCTCCGTTTCTCTGGCTCTTGATGCTGTTTTAAAAGGCATTTAGCTATATACCCAGTATTGCACTGCCCCCAAAACTCCGTTTCCCACGAGTTTTGCCCTCGGCAAAAACTCGCAGCAGGCGATGCCCCGCTCAATCCTTCAAACTCTTTTCTCCGCCATCTGTCCCACTTGCTCGCACGCTGCTTCGGCACGTTTACAGCAAGTCTCCCGCGTCTATCCCCGTTGCCGCGTCCTCTATAAACTCCATTTTCTACGAGTTTTGCCCTCGGCAAATTCTTGCAGCGAACGGTAACTTCGTTCTATCTGCCAAACACCGTTCTCCCGTTCGCGAATTGCAAACATCCCCGAAAAACGGTATATTCCCGCTTGACAAAACACACGGGTATGCCCGCTAGGAGTATATTATGGATATTAAAGACATTAAACATGCCGGAATTAAGGCATGGGTTGAAGAATGCGTCAAAATGTGCGAGCCGGACAGCGTTTATCTGTGCGACGGGTCTACCGCCGAGTACGACAGATTGATGAAAGAGATGGTGGATGCCGGTCTTGCAACTCCGCTTACCAAAAAGCCCAACAGCTTTTTATTCCGCTCGCTTCCGTCGGACGTCGCCCGTGTTGAAGACAGAACGTATATCGCGTCCAAAAAAGAAGACGATGCAGGTCCTACAAACCACTGGATCAACCCCGACGAACTCAAAGCGACTATGAAAGGATTGTATAAAGGCTGTATGCACGGACGGACGATGTACGTTATTCCGTTCAGCATGGGACCGGTCGGCTCTGCAATCGGAAAGAATGGAATAGAAATCACTGACTCCGCTTACGTCGTTTGCAATATGGACATTATGACGCGCGTCGGCACAAAAGTTTTGGAAAACATCGGAACTGACGGCGCGTGGATTCCGTGTCTGCACTCAGTCGGAAAGCCGCTGAACAACGGCGAAAAAGACAATGGCATGTGGCCCTGCGCGGATATGGCGAACAAATATATCAGTCATTTTCCGGAAGAACGGCTGATTTGGTCGTATGGTTCCGGTTACGGCGGAAACGCCCTGCTCGGAAAAAAATGCTTTGCGCTCCGCATTGCTTCCGTTCTTGCCCGCGATGAAGGCTGGCTTGCCGAGCACATGCTTATCCTCAAACTGACAAACCCCGCCGGTGAAGTTAAATATATCACTGGTGCATTCCCGTCCGCCTGCGGAAAGACGAACCTTGCTATGCTCCGCCCGACGCTCCCCGGCTGGAAAGTCGAGACGGTCGGCGATGATATTGCATGGATGAAATTCGGCGAAGACGGAAGACTGTACGCGATTAACCCTGAAAACGGATTTTTCGGCGTTGCGCCGGGTACCTCCGACGAGTCAAACTACAATGCGATGCGCGCCGCGGAAAAGAATACGATTTTTACGAACTGCGTGCTTGATGACGGCGACATTTGGTGGGAAGGAATTGGCTATGCTCCCAAGTCGAAAACGGTTGTCGATTGGCACGGAGAAGAAAAAGCCGCGCCTGCAAACGATAAAAGCCCGAAAGACAAAACGCAGTGTCTCGCGCACCCGAACGCCCGCTTTACGGCGCCTGCTTCTCAGTGCCCGTGCATTGCGCCCAACTGGGAAGACCCGAAAGGCGTTCCCATCAGCGCATTCCTTTTCGGCGGCCGCCGTCCGTCAACCGTTCCGCTGGTACATCAAGCGCGTAACTGGAATCACGGCGTGTTCCTCGGCTCAATCGTCGGCTCGGAAGTTACAGCAGCGGTTATCTCCGACCAAGTGGGACAAGTGCGCCGCGATCCGTTTGCGATGCTGCCGTTCTGCGGCTACAACATGGGAGACTACTTCCAGCACTGGATTAACATCGGTA
>CAUTOZ010000135.1:0-4797 GCA_963539635.1 uncultured Treponema sp. | reverse complement strand
AGTGCAATTTTTAGGCTTTTTCTTTTCGTAGGAAAATTCGCGTTTTTTCTTTGGCGGGTTCAGAAAAATACGTTGAGATATTCTTGCAGAGACTGCATATGTTTCATTTTCTCTGTACCGCACAGGGCAGAAACTCAGGACTTATGCGATGAGACTTATCGCCGCTCCCGCCGGCAAAAGACTCATTTTTTGTTTATACCAGCCTAATACTATGTTTCCCACACGTTTTGCCGGCAGACAAGAGTTTTTAACGGACGGTATGTCAATTTCCTCTGCCAAAATCCATTTTTACTGTCCGCGAACGCCGCTAAAACAGTCCCGTTATTTCTCCGTCGTCGGTTACGTCTATGTTCAGCGCGGCGGGAACTTTCGGCAATCCCGGCATTGTCATAATATCGCCGGCAAAGACGACGACAAAGCCTGAACCCGCGTACAACTGCACGTCTCTGACGGGAAAAACGTAGCCGGAAGGGGAGCCGAGCAGTTTGGAGTCGTGGCTTATCGAGTTTTGCGTTTTGGCGACGCATATGGGAAGGGAGCCGTACCCTGCCGCTTCAAATTCCGCAAGTTTTTTGAGCGCCGCCGTCTGAAAGTCAACTTTACCCGCACGGTAGATTTTTTTTGCAAGCGTTTCAATTTTTTCTTTAAGCGGCAGTTTTACGTCGTACAAATAGTGAAAGTCCGATTGCGTTTGGCAAAGCCGGACGACTTCTTCAGCAAGAGTAGTAACGCCGCTTCCGCCTTTTTCAAAGCCCTCGCATAAAACTGCTTTTACTCCGAGAGCGGCGCAGAGATTTTCCAGCGCGGCGATTTCATCTTCCGTGTCGGAGGCGAACTTATTCACCGCAACGACCGACTGAACGCCGAACTGTGCGATATTTTCGATGTGCGTTTTGAGATTGGAAAAACCGCGCTCCACTGCCGCCGTATCAGGCGCGGAAAGTTTGGTTTTCGGCACACCGCCGTGCATTTTTAAGGCGCGTATCGTTGCAACAATCACAACGGCGGAAGGCGCAATGTCCGTAAGTCTGCATTTGATATCCATAAACTTTTCCGCGCCCAAATCCGCAGCAAATCCCGCCTCTGTAACCACGTAATCGCTTGAAGCAAGCGCGCATAACGTCGCGTTTATGCTGTTGCAGCCGTGCGCGATGTTTGCAAATGGGCCGCCGTGCACAAACGCCGGCGTTTTTTCAAGCGTCTGCACGAGGTTCGGGCGGATTGCGTCTTTTAAGAGAGCGGCAATCGCTCCTGTGCATTTGAGCGCGCCGAATTCGACGTTTTTGCGCTCAAAGTCCTTTGCAATGACGATGCGGGAAAGACGTTCCTTCAATTCGCGAATGGACTTTGACAAGCAGAGTATCGCCATAATTTCCGATGCGACTGCGATAGTAAAATGCTCTTCGCGCGGAACGCCGTCAACGCGCCCGCCAAGCCCTGCAATGATGTTGCGCAGACTCCGGTCGTTTAAGTCGAGGCAGCGTTTCCACGTAATTGTACGCGGGTCGATGTTTAATTCGTTGCCTTGCTGAATGTGATTGTCGATGAGGGCGGCAATGAGGTTATTCGCGATGGAAATTGCATGAATATCGCCGGTAAAATGCAGATTTATGTCTTCCATAGGGACTATTTGCGCATAACCGCCGCCGCATGCGCCGCCTTTAACGCCGAAACAGGGTCCCAGCGACGGCTCGCGGAGCGCAACCGCGGCTTTTTTTCCAATTTTGCACAGCCCATCGCCAAGTCCGATTGTAACAGTTGACTTTCCTTCACCCGCCGCCGTCGGCGTAAGCGCCGTTACAAGAATAAGTTTACCGCGTTCGTTTGCATTTTCAGCCTTTTTTTGCAGCGATTTGAGTTTTGAAAGCGTCAGTTTCGCTTTATAAGAGCCGTAAAGTTCAAGTTCGTCCGCTGCAATGCCGATTTTCGATGTGATTTCCGTAATTGGCGCCATTGTGTTGGCGCGTGCAATTTCAATATCCGTCATTAGACCTCCCATAAAATCATATCCGTACGCATAAGCCGCACGTTCAATCGTGCCGTTCATGCCGCTGCATTATCCGTCAAAATGCAAGCGCGGGAATCTTGCAGCGCTTTATTTCCATTGACAATACGCAAAAGCTGACTGTGCCGTGCATTTCGTAGTTCCATGCGGGACGGGAACGGGCGGGTGCTTTACTCTTGGGACAAGCCCGTAAAGCGCTGCATATATTTGCGTCCGCTCCCTCGTGATGTCCGTATGGGGCGGTTCTCTGCACTGTGATTTTTTTCGCACCTGCAAGGCAGTCTTGTTGCTATCTTAGCATTTTTTGATAGTTCTTTCTGCGGCTTTTCAGTCGTCTTGACAGTTTCCGTTTCTGCCTATGACTTGAAAATCTGTTTTATTTCAGATTACCTTGTACAATCGCAGCAAGATTCTTTGGGACAGAGTCGTCCCGGTAACATGCGCTGCAATTTACATATCCGCCGCGCTCTGCGTGTGTTCAAGAGGATTGTATGCTTGTGGACACAGCGATAAGAAAAGTCGAGGAAACGGAGTTTGTCCGGCGGCGTTTTTATGGGACTGCAGACGACGTTTGAATGACAGCGGAGTATAAGGGCGGCGAGGAGGCTTGGACGGGGCAGGATTGTTTCAGTATGCGTTAGTGGGCGCTTTTGTCTTTCCTATGCACCTCTCCTTTTTCTCTTTCGTCATCTATAAAAATTCCCCCTGCACCCCATACCTGCATTTTTCCCTTTTCCCAAATTCCGCATTACGCATTCCTAACTCCTCATTATCCCTCCCCCTTTCCTTGTTACGGGCGGCATTTTTTCTTATAATGACGCCACTTTCTTTTGGGTGGTATGAGATGGCGTATGAGGTTACGGCGACAAGGCGGCGTCCGCAGTGCTTTGAAGACCTTGCGGGGCAAGAATTTGTTGCGGAAACGCTGAAAAATTCTATCAAGACAGGACGAATTGCACACGCTTATTTATTTTCCGGACCGCGCGGCTGCGGAAAAACGTCTTCCGCCCGTATTCTTGCAAAAGCCTTAAATTGTCAATCTTCCGATTCTCCTGCCGTACAGCCGTGCGGACAGTGCGAATCCTGCAAGGCGATTACCAACAGCGCAAGTATCGATGTTATAGAAATCGACGGCGCGTCGAACACAAGCGTCAACGACGTGCGCCAAATTAAAGACGAAGTTATGTTCCCGCCGAACAACGGCAGATACAAAATTTATATAATCGACGAAGTACACATGCTTTCGACAAGCGCGTTCAATGCGCTTCTCAAAACGATTGAAGAGCCGCCGCCCTACGTGATTTTCATTTTTGCGACGACGGAATTGCAAAAAGTCCCTGCGACGATAAAAAGCCGCTGCCAGCAATACAACTTCCGTTTGGTCGGCGCGGAAAAATTAAAGTCGCTGCTTTCCGACGCGGCAGCGGAACTCGGCATTCAAGCGGACGACGAGGCGCTCTACTGGGTTGCGCGTGAATCCGGCGGTTCCGTCCGCGATTCCTACACGTTGTTTGACCAGGTGGCGGCGTTCAGCGGCGGGCATATCACGTATGAAAAAATCCGCGATAAACTGGGCTTACTCGGCGTAGAGCGGCTTAATTCCATTTTTGAATCGTGCGTAAACTCAAATGCAGAAAGAGCCGTTCAGCATATCGAGGAATTTCTTGAATCCGGCATTTCTATTGAACAACTTATCTCCAACAGCGCAGAATATTTGCGCTCTCTCCTGTTGATAAAAAACGGCGTAACAAAAGAGTCGCTTCTTGGACAGTCGTATGAGCGGTTTAGCGCAACGGTTATTGCCGCGTGGAACACCGTACAAGCCGAACGCGCTCTTTCCGTTTTTTTGCAGCTTTACCGCGATATCCGCTATTCCATTTCTCCTCGTTACGAACTGGAACTCGCATTCAGCCGCTTATGTTGGCTTACGCAATACGTTTCCCCTCCGGAAGTCAAAGCCTCGCTTGACGCGGCGTATAATCTGCTTGCCGGAAACGCGCCTGCGCGGACTGCGGCGGCGTCTCAGGACGGAGGAGGCATTGCAGGGGGCAAGACGACTGGAAATGCTGAACGGCAAAACGGAAGTTCAAACAATGCCGAATTGACTGTAAGCGCTGCGGCGCAAACGGAATATAACAGAGCGACGGAACAAGCCGCCCCTCCGCAAAAACACGTTATTCCTGCGGGAATGCCGCAATTTTCCGCATTAACAGGAAGCGCGGCGTCCGGCGTATCTTCCGCCGAAAACTCCGCTCCGGAGGCGGCGCGTACTGCAGGACAGGCAGTTCATAGTCAGCATGACGAACGCTCAGCGGTTCCTGCGGACGGCGCAAGAACCGTTGCAGAAATGAACGGCGCAGCAAGCCCGCTTAGTCCCGTTGGAGAGCAGTCTTCTTTGCGGACAATGGAAACGCGGTCTGTAAGCGCCTCTCCTGTCCTTGCTGTACCGTCAACTTCTGCGCCCGCTCCTTCTGTGCGCTCAAACGTGTCCGCGTCTTCCATGCAGGACTGGTCGGATGCATATGCGCCCGACGATGACGCTCCCGATTCTAATGATGATTATTCATACGCGGAAGAGGATTCGGAAACGGAAGCGGCAGAATGCTCCGCTCCTGTGGATGTTGACGCCGCGTATGCTCTTGCGGAAAATCCGGAGGACGTTCACGAAAGCAGCGTTGTCTTTACCGCTCCTGACGGCGCTTCTATTACGATGGGGAAATTGTTCGGCGCGGTGGTCGCGGAACTTACCGTCAATAATGCGTCTCTTGCGGCGGCGTTGATGCGGACGGGAC
>CAUTOZ010000134.1:0-4888 GCA_963539635.1 uncultured Treponema sp. | reverse complement strand
TTGCCATTTCCTCAAGCGATTCGGAAGATTTTTCCGTTGTCCGCGTCTGAAGTTCGATATTTTCGTCCAATTCCTCGATTGTCTGCGTCATCACCTGCAAAGACGAGCCGACTGCCACAACGCTCGACGCATGATTTGCCATCTGCTTTTTAATGCCCGCAATAGTCGCCGTAATTTCGTGAATGGAACTTGCCGTTTCTGTCATGTTGCTTGCGAGGTCGGTTCCGACTTCTTTCATTGCCCGTGCGTTTGCGGCAACTGTTTTTACTGAATTTCCGATTTTTTCAATCGTCTTATTAAAATACAGCGACAGTTCCGTTACTTCGTCGTTGCCGGAAACAGAAAGCCGCCCCGTCAAGTCCCCCTCATGCTCCGAAATATTTTTCAGCAAGGCGCTTGCCGTCCGCAGCGGAATACTTACAATTCGCCGGATAAACAAGAGGACAATACCGAGGAACAATCCCAGCGCCGTGCAAAATATCGCAATCGACTTTAAGAAAAATGCTCTTTTTTCCGCATTGATTTGTTCAATACTGTACTGGAATTTTATATAGCCGATTGCCGTTCCAGAAAAATCATCAAGACGGAAAAACGCGTCCGCAGTATTTTTGTGTATCGTAAGAAAACTAGTCGCTGCAGTCTTTTCCATTATCAAGTCAGGCTTGTCCGTTATTTTATCTTCAAAATTGGAACCCATGATTTTGAATTGACCGTCCAGAGTACGTGCACAGACTGTAATATTCAGTCCGCATCCGGTAACGGACGACGGGCAATTTTCGTGGAGTTTTTGTATAAACTCCGTATTTAGCGCACCGCCGTATTCAATCGAACCGATATGCACACCGTTTTTATCGAAAAGCGGACGAACAACGCGGAATCCCAGGTCGCTGACGCCCGTCTCTAGTCCGACAACGGGCTTTTTTGTTTGATTCGCCTTTACAACCGTCGCTCTGAATGAAGAAAGGTCGTCTCCAAATTTTTCCGGCTTTTGCAGCCGCAAAAACGACGTCGCCGGCGGAAGATGAAAGTGAAGTTGCTGCGCATTGTAATTTTCTTTCATATTGCTGTACAAGGGCGCCATAACGGAAAGAAGCTGCGCTCTGTCTCGTGCTGCAAATGCCTCCAACACATCCTCTTTTTGCGAAATGGTATCTAAAAGGAC
The DNA here is from genome assembly GCA_963539635.1 of uncultured Treponema sp. Classification (GTDB taxonomy): domain Bacteria; phylum Spirochaetota; class Spirochaetia; order Treponematales; family Treponemataceae; genus Treponema_D. The sequence goes on along the minus strand of CAUTOZ010000134.1, from coordinate 3,726 downwards.
GGAGCCGGTCAGCGAGTAATTTTTTATGGCATTTTCAAATGCAACATATTTTAATTCGGCAGCGGCTTGTATTTGATTGTGCGCAAAGTCATTGAGACTCAAATAATCTTTTACGATTATGACGGCATACTGCGCAAGCAACAAGGCAGTAATAATCAAAAACAGTTTCTTTTGAATAGAAAATAGTTTCATGCTTTCTCCCTAGGTGATGGCGGGGATATATACTTATTTTCGATATTTTTCAATTCATTTATAAAAAAAAATTATATTTTGAGTGCACACTGACTGCACCGGCGCGGTAAAAAAATTACGCGGCGGAACGAAGAATCACATTGAAAAGATTTAACGTATTTTCCGCCTGCGTTTAATACAAAAAGCCCAAAAGCCAGATAGGAATTCTTTTGTCCGTACCGAATTCAATGTCGTCTGCAATTATATATGCATCAGAAACGGTTTGAATCTGTTTGCGGGTTTTATTTTTTCCGCCTATTTCAAACGTGTATTTCAAATCAACGTAAAAATCGCTTTGCTCAGAAAAACAGACTGTGTGCGAATGCGCAAGTTGATTCAGCACAAACGTCTCCCGCCGGCTTCCTTTATCTGTTTTTTCGCCGCTGAAAAGTTCCATGAGATTGGTATTTTCAAGCAATATTTTTTCGGGCTTTTCCAAAACGCTGAGTCCGCGCGCTTTTTTGTACAGTTGATTGATAAGGCGCGCATCTTCCAGGTACTTCAAATACTGCAGCAAGGTTTGCCGCGAAATTCCTATTGTTGAAGCAAGCTGCGATATATTCGGAATGAACGGAGCGGATTCTCCAATGATTGCGAGCAATTTTTTTATTTTTGGGACGTAACCGATTTCAACTCCGCGAAGAATCGGCAGTTCGATTTCCAAAATCATGTTGATTGTTTCGTTCAGCCGATTCAGATAATCGTCTTTTCCTTCAAGAAAATACGGATAATAGCCGGAAGTCAAATACTCGTCGAAGAATTCAAACGGTTTTATTTCCGACGCAATTTTTGCAGAAAGATTTTCATTCTCGCTGATGATTTGTTCGAGGCTTAAGATTGGAAACGCATAGCCTTTGGTCAAATAAAGGTATTCTCTAAACGAAAGCCCTGCAAGTTCGTATACCAAAGTACGTTGGCTCAAATCTGCCCGCGCATTTAAAATTTCTAGAAGCGAAGAGCCTGTGAACGCAATGTGCAGTTCCGGGCAGTCATCATAAAGATTTTTGATTTCCTGCGACCAGTTTTGATATTTATGAACTTCATCTAAAAAAAGATGGGTTCCCCCGCGGCGGATAAAATTTTCTGCAAGTGAAGAAAGCGTATTTTGGGAAAAATATATATTATCAAGGCTGACATAAAGCACTTTATTCAAATTTTCTTTAAATGCCTTTTTTATGTGCTGCAAGAATAAAGTTGTTTTGCCGGTTCCCCTCGAACCCCGCAAACCAATAAGTCTCGCATTCCAGTTAATAGAATTTTCCAGCGCCCGCTCAAAAGATGGCAGCGGAAAGTTTAACTTTTTTCTAAAGTTTTGAATCAGCGTTTCCATAGGCAGAGTTTACAATAAGTTTGTATTTTTGTTAAGTCTAGTTTACAAAAATCGAGTTTCGAAAGCAACGGTGAAAAGACGTTGCATTTTGGATACAAATATTCCCGGCAAATGATGACAAATACTTTGACAAACTTGCAAACTGATGGGAAAAACTCGGCGATACGCCTCCTCAAGCGCAGGAAGATTCCACAGAGCGTACTCCAAAAACCCGCAGCCGCGTTCGTTTTGGGCGTTTATGATGCCGTGGAAAGAGTGATTTTGGTTCAGTCAACATGGAAGCGGGAAAAACGCTGCTTTTGCAGTCATCTATCATTTGGAAAGTTCACGTTGAGTGCAGACGTACTCTGGCCGCCGTAAACAAATTCTGCTTGCAAGTCAAAATACGTTCGGCTAGTATCGCCCTGACTTTCATCAATCCTGCGCCAGTGAGCGCCGAACGGATATATTTATGGAGGAAAAAATGTCGATTTTGGAAGAATATTTACAGTCGTGTAAAAAACCGAACGCCGCGATGACGGCGTATGTCGCAAACTTGGAACAAACTGCCGCTGTTGCGCCGGAGATTGCCGCCGCAGTTGTGCGCGAACTTGAAACGCAGCGCGGACACTTAAAATTGGTTGCGAGTGAAAATTACTGCTCGCTGAACGTGCAGGCGGCGATGGGAAATCTTTTGACGGACAAGTATGCTGAAGGCTATCCCGAACACCGCTATTACGGCGGCTGTGTAAACGTTGATACTGTAGAAAAAACTGCGGCAGACGAAGCGGCTGCTTTATTCGGGGCGGATTATGCTTATGTTCAGCCTCATGCCGGCTGCGATGCGAACCTTGTTGCGTATTGGGCTGTGTTGAACGCAAAAGTCGAAGTGCCGGCGCTTGAGTCGCTCGGATTAAAAAGCATTTCGGATATGACTGACGAGCAATGGACGGAACTTCGGAAAAAATTCGGCAGTCAAAAGCTGATGGGACTTGATTATTATTCCGGCGGACACTTGACGCACGGCTACCGCATGAACGTTTCCGCGCGAATGTTTGAAAGCGTTCCGTATACGGTTGACCGTGAAACGGGGCTGCTCGATTACGACGCAATAGAAAAACAGACGATGGAAGTACGCCCGTTGATTTTGCTTGCCGGCTACTCCGCTTACCCGAGAAAGATAAATTTCCGCCGTTTCCGCGAAATTGCCGACAAGTGCGGCGCGGTTTTAATGGTCGATATGGCGCATTTTGCGGGACTTGTAGCAGGAAAAGTTTTTACCGGCGATTACAATCCGGTCGAATGGGCTGACATCGTTACAACAACCACACATAAAACCCTTCGCGGCCCGCGCGGTGCCTTAATACTCTGTAAAAAATGGCTTGAAGACAGTGTAAACAAAGGCTGTCCGACGGTTTTGGGCGGCCCGCTTCCGCACATCATGGCGGCAAAGGCTGTTGCATTCAAAGAGGCGCGGAGTCAAAGTTACAGGGATTACGCGCACGCGGTCGCCGCAAACGCCGCTTCCCTTGCCGAAGAATGTCAAAAACTCGGAATGCGGCTTCAAACCGGCGGCACGGACAATCACTTAATGCTAATTGACGTAACAACGTTCGGATTGACGGGTAAACAGGCGGAAGCCGCAATGTTCCGCTGCGGCGTAACGCTGAACGCAAACGCACTCCCGTTCGATAAAAACGGCCCGTGGTGGACTTCAGGAATCCGCGTAGGCACGCCGGGCATTACGACGCTTGGAATGACCTCTTCCGACATGAAAGAAATCGCTTCCATCATCGACTTTGTACTAAAAGGGACTAAGCCCGGACTTACTAAAGACGGCAAACCCGCCAAAGGCAAAATCGAGTTAGACCCGTCAGTAGAAGCGGAAGCGAAAGAGCGCGTCAAAAACCTGCTTGCAAAACACGTTCTTTACCCGGAACTTGACTTGGAGTTTTTGAAGAAAGCGTTTGGCGGCACAGGCGGCTGCGGGCGGTAAAAACGGTATTTGAAAGACACAACGGGAGCGTCGCCCGCACAAGAATATCCACAACCGCGTGGTTGTGGATATTTTCGCAGGAAAAGGGAGTTTGTGGTCACGCGGCATTGTAAAATGGCAACTTCAAGGGACTTAAAAAAACACCGTTTTCCGCCAGTTGTGCCTCCCGGCAAAACTGGGGTGAGCGGGA
>CAUTOZ010000133.1:0-5029 GCA_963539635.1 uncultured Treponema sp. | reverse complement strand
TTTTTTTCCACAAGGCACGATGGGACTCCTTCACCTAAAGTATGCGGCATTATCACAAAATAAGCGGGATACGTCAAGGCGAAAGGGAAACGGCGGGCGGTAAAAACGGTATTTGACAGGCAGAACGGAGTTACCGCCCGCACGAGAATATTCACGCTCCTTTAGGCGTGTGGATATTCTCGCAGTAAAACTCAGTTTGTCAAAATGGAAGAAAAAGTTGCATTTTTCGGCGGCGCAGTCTGTTTAATGCACAGTACACGAAGACAACACGCAGATAAAACTCCCTTTACCGCACGTTTCTGCCGGAGGGCGAAAACGCGGGTGAGCGGCGCAGAATTAAGTCTGCAAACCACCCAATAACCGCTCTTCGCCGCCCCATGCCCATTAAAAAATTCCTCAATCTGGAATATCCGGCTGAAAAATGCTATTCTCCGCGCCGATATGGACATAAAAACTTTTCGGACAAACACGAATACTCCTGCGGAGCGGACGAAAAACGGCGGTTCGTTCCGTGCGGATATACACGCTGCCGGCGCCGCGCTGGGAAGTAACGGCAAAGCGCTTGCGTTTACGGCGCTTTCCGCCTTTGCAGTCATGTTGTTTTTTGCGCTTGCGGCATTTTTTTTGAACGTACGCGGGGCTGAAAAAGTGCTCGTTCCCGATGTCCGCGGCAAAGACCTAACCGGTGCGCTCATCGAAATGCAGGAAAAAGAGCTCTATCCTAAAATCATGCTCCGCTATTCGGAAACGCCTGGCGATGAAGGCACCGTACTCGCTCAAACGCCGGAAGCAGGTTCTATCGTTAAAGGGTATAGCCGCGTTTCGCTCGTCGTCAGCCGCGGCTTTATCGTAGACCATGTAGAATCTTACGTCGGCATGAATATCGACGAATTAAAACTCAAACTCAGCGCGCTTTTTGCGGGCTCAAGTCGTCCGCTCATTACGCTTAACGAGCCGCAATACAAAAATGACTCCGCGCCCGCGGGCACTATTCTTGCGCAAGACCCGCCGGCAAATACCAATATTTCCAAACCGATTGCGCTTTCGCTTGTCGTCAGCCGCGGCTCTGCATACGAAACGTCAAAAGTACCGGAACTTGTCGGTCGGAGCGTCGGCGACGTTCTGCGGACGGTTTCGCAGACAAAACTCATTTTCGATTTTACGTCGCACACAGCGCAGGCAGGAGAAGCGGCGGGTGTCGTCTCTTCTCAGGAGACGTTCAATACCCAATCGCTTAAAAATTATTCTCACGTGCAGGTTGATATGGCATTCCCCGCTGCCTCGAACAGCGGCGCCGTCTACGGTATTTTTTCTGCCTCGCTTGCAGACTATCCGTATCCAGTTCCCATGCGTCTTGACGCGGCAGGCGCAGACGGAACGGTTCGCACGCTTGTCAAATTCCTGCACACGGGCGGCAATCTTACGCTGCCATATTCGGCGGCAAAAGAGACGACGCTCATTTTGTACGCAGTCGATAAGGAAGTTACGAGAATGACTGTCCGCTGATGGGACTGCATAAGCGAAGGCTTTTCCGGCTCCGATACAGTTCCCAATATGAGACGGTAAAATTGAAAGAAGGAAGACGGGATTTATAGTCCCCCTGCGGAATGTAAAACCGCTTACTGTCTTACGGCAGACAACACAAGGCGATTTATGGAAAATACGATAAAAAAAACGCAGATATGCCTTACCTTAACCGGCGCAACGCTCCAAGAAGACGCCGCGCTTGTGCGGAAGTACGCGCAGTACATCGACATTGCTGAATTGCGCGTTGACTACCTCAACGAAGACGAGCAGCTCTCTGCACGCCGCTTTCCTGCGATGATTCCTATTCCGTGCATATTGACAATTCGGCGCGGCGAGGACGGCGGTAAGTTTGACGGCAGCGAGTTTTCGCGGACAACGCTGTTTGGTCGTGCGCTTGCCTTTGCCGACCACAATCCTGCTAAAAATTTCGCATACGTTGACTTTGAAGAATATTTTCACGTTCCGAGTATGGAAGATGCTGCGCTTGCGTTCGGCGTAAAAATCATTAGAAGTTTTCACGACTTCGAAAATCCCGTCTCCAATATCCGCGAACGCCTTAAAAAACTCCGCAAAACCGCGTTTGAAATTCCTAAAATCGCCTTTATGCCCAAAACGCTTTCCGACGTAACAAAGGCGTTCAAGGAAGCGGCGGAAATTAAGGACTTTAATCACATCGTCTGCGCAATGGGCGCGCTCGGCTTTCCGTCGCGCATTCTTGCCGAAAAACTCAATTCCTATTTGACCTATACAACTCCGCTTGAAAAAGCAGAGCACACGGCGCACATCGGACACATCGACCCGAAAACGCTCTGCGAAATGTACCGCTTCCGCCGGCTTTCCGACGAAACGGGCATCTGCGCAGTTACCGGTTATCCGCTTAAAGCGTCATCCAGTCCCCAAATTCACAATGAGGGGTACAAACTGCACAACATGGACAGAATTTTTATTCCCCTCGTATCGACATCGTTGCAAGAGTCGCTGGACTTTGCGAATACAGTCGGACTTGACGGTATAGCAGTTACCATTCCGTATAAGGGAGATGCGATAGCGGGCGCGGACGAAGTTGACACGGCGGTCAGCGACATCGGCGCGTGCAATACGCTGGTGCGGCTCATGGATAAAAAATGGCTCGGACTGAATACCGACGCTTCTGGTTTTGAGCGTGCGCTGCTTGAGTTTTTGGAAGTAAAAAAACTGCGCCGCCGCCGCGCTGCAATAATCGGCGCGGGAGGAGCGGCACATGCAGTCGCGTACTCAGTCAAAAAACTCGGCGGACGAGCCTGTATCTTCAATCGTTCTTTGCCGCGTGCAAAACTGCTCGCCGACCGCTTCGGCTTTATGTATACGCTCCTTTCCAGCGAAAACTTGGATTTATTGGAACGCTATTCCGACATCATTATTCAAACGACGAACGTCGGCATGAATTCCAATGGCGTTTCGACAAAAGAAACAAATCCGCTGTGGTTTTACAAATTCAAAGGCGGCGAATACCTGTTTGACCTCGTTTATGTTCCCGAAGAAACGCCGGTTATGTCGGCTGCGCGTGCTGCCGGCTGCAAGGTTACAAACGGTTACGCAATGTTGAAGTACCAAGCCTACCGTCAATTTAAGTATTTTACGGGAGTTGATTATGAAAGTTCTGACGCAGACTGAACAAAAAACACGTGCCGCGACGTTTGCAGTCGATACGCTTGTTAAAAAAGGACTCATTCACAGCGGAATGAAAATCGGACTCGGCACGGGTTCAACTGCAATTCCGGCAGTGAAACGACTGAGCGAGTACATCGCCGACGGACAGTTGACGGACATAAAAGCCGTTGTTACGAGTTTTCAGACGCAGAACGCCTGTGCAGATTGGGGAATTGACGTGTATACGCTCAACGATAACGCGATTGGCGGACGGCTGGAACTTGCAATTGACGGCGCGGATGAAGTTGACCCCGAATGCAATTTGATTAAAGGCGGAGGAGCCGCCCTGCTCCGCGAAAAAATCGTTGAATACAATGCGTCGCGCCTTGTAATTGTTGCAGATTCTTCAAAAGCGGTTTCCGATATGGGAACGCGTTTTGCCCTTCCTGTTGAAATAATCGGCGAAGCCTTTGCGCCGGTAAAAACCGCTCTGCAAGATGTAGGCGCGTCGGTTACGCTCCGCGAGGGCGTCCGGAAATGCGGTCCCGTCATAACCGATAACGGCAACTGGATTGTAGACTGCCTTTGGAAAACGCCGGTCAATCCCGCTCAAATGGAAGACGAGATAAACCGCATTACCGGCGTTGTAGAAAACGGATTTTTCACAAAAAACAAGCCTGCAGTTTTTATTGCGAACACAGACGGCACGGTTGAAATCAGAAATTTGTAGGTATGTTTCCGCCCTTCCCTGAAGATGAAGCGCTTGCCGTCTGCCGCGATATGTGCGTGCAGCTTCAAGACGGAATTCTTGAATTGCATGAGTTGACGAAAGCAAGTGTAGAACGCGCAGGGCAGGGTCTCATGCTGGGCGCGGCAATTTGTTTAGACAAAAGCGGAAAGCGCATAATCTTAAAAACGATTTCCGGCATCCGAAACGAACTTCGCCCCGCCGCCGGTTTACGCGACCCTGATTCCGTATACGTTCCTCCTATTGTGAGTTTGGACGCGGTAAACGCCGCGCTTAAAGCAAATGACAAAGAAATTCACCGGCTGACGGCGGATATAAAACGGCTTAAAGCACTGCGGAAACGCCCGGACGGACGCTTTGAAAATCCTTCAGAAGAAGAAACTCAACTTATTCGCCGCCGCGCACGTCTTACGGCTCAGTCGCTTGAAAAAGTCTATGCGCTGTATTCGTTTGCCTGTGCCGACGGAAAGACGCGCACTCTCAATTCAATATGCGGCGGCAAACTTCCGCCGACAGGGACGGGCGACTGCGCCGCCCCGAAACTCCTGCATTACGCTTTTTCTCACGGATTAACGCCCGTCAGTATGGCGGAAGTTTTTTACGGCGGCGGCACGGCGCAAAAAGTCTGCGGCAAGTCTTATCCGCCCTGCGACGAACGCTGCGCGCTCATTCTGCCTGCAATGCTCGGACTGAACATCGTCTACCGCGACAAGGACATCATCGTTGTAAATAAACCGGCAGGACTTCTTTCTGTTCCCGGACGCGGCGAAGACAAGCAGGACTGTATCGTAAATCGTGTGCGCCGACTTTTTCCACACTGCATAGCGCAGCCTGCCGTTCACCGATTGGATATGGAAACGTCCGGTCTTATGGTTCTTGCATTCACCGCCGAAGCACATCGCCGCCTTTCCCGTCAATTTGAGTGCGGATTGGTCAAAAAAACATACATCGCCTTGCTTGACGGTGAGATTTTAGAGCAGTCCGGCAGAATGGAATTGTATTTCAGGCTCGACATCGAAAACCGTCCGCACCAGATTTGGGACGCAGCGCACGGGAAAAAAGCCGTTACCGAATGGCAAAATCTCGGCACCGAAGCGTATACCGCGCCGGACGGCTCTGCCCGCT
>CAUTOZ010000132.1:0-5049 GCA_963539635.1 uncultured Treponema sp. | reverse complement strand
CTTTAGCTGCTGTCAATTCCATAGTGTAAAAATCATACGGCGGTTTGAGCGTTTTGTCTACGGAAAATAATTTCTCTTAATAAGAAGAAATCGATTTCCTTGCCGGAAGCGCGGTAAAAATTCCCTCTGCCGGCTGCTTTGTCGTGCTCGCACGGGGGTAGCGTGGAAATTGCATAAAAGATCTTTAGCGGCACAGCGGCATAAGTATTTCTATGACAAAGGCATTGTCAGGTTCAGGCAGGCGGTGTTAGGCGTTCTTTCTTTTATTCGTGCGGAGGGTTTAATACCCCGACGCTCGCCTCGGGGTTGTTGATTTGCTTCCCCTAGCGGCAGAGGATTTGAAGTTCGTTTATTTTGTTTGTCACAAAATCACACAGGGTTTTCATATCCGCCAGGGCTTTTGAGACATGATATTTTTTTATATTTAATTCCTGCGGATAACGGATTTTTACACCATACGGTGTAAGAGAATCTGCTGCATTTAAAATATCCTCAGAAAAAGTTACAAACTCTGAAAGTTCATCGACGAGTAAGCCTAAATCATGAGTTTTTTTCAATTCTCCGTCATAGGCAAGAATTAACGCTTTTAGCATTTTCTCTGCCGCTTGCTGACAATGATAACATATTATCTCCAGCGGTTTTTGATATTGAATTTCATTCAGGTGATTTGCAGAAAGAATATCCATATCTGCATAGCGAAGCCATTCTTTTACATCACTTTCATTTTTCATATAATATGACTCCCTCACGATCTATGATGTTTTCAAGAGTCTTGCGAGTTTTTCTTTCTTCAAAACCAGAAACAGAACCAATAACTATATCGACTGAACGGCGCTTCAAACCGCGCAAAGAGCGATAAGCGTTTTGAGAAACTGAAAGCCTATCTGTAACAGAATCCGACATTACAAGATAAAAATCATAGTCGCTGTCATCCTTTTCTTCATTCCGTGCAAAAGAACCGAAAAGGTATATCTTTTGAGGATTTACGCTTTTCTGAAGCCGCTCAGCAATACTGCGGATTTCATTTGTGACCATGTTTCACTCCTAGCGATTATATTACGATATTTTACAGTTGTTCGTAAATGAAATAGCTTTTACTACAAAGTTATTACTTGTCTTTTCAATCTTCTGCTTTTACCATACTCCATGCGGATTTGCTTCCCTCTGCCGGCTGCTTTGTCAGATACAGCCGGCAATTCCAGTCCTCCGATTAAATATTGCGCTTTTGTCTTCCGATAATTATGAAATCCGGCATTGGCGCCATGAGCGCATTGTCCACATTCTTAAACCTGTTCAAAAACGTTTGTTTCGGAACAGGTCTCATCCTTCCGGCAGGTTTACATGAAAAGAGCGTTGGCGATTGTTTTAGACTACTTTGTAATTTTAGCGGCGGCGTGCGCTGCCGGCATTTTGATTTATACGGCTTTTTTTAATTGCACAACATTGATTGCAGGAGAAACTGTCCATTTTCAAAAAGAAATACTCATGTACGGCTTTTTTGAAACGTTCCCTGCAGTCCTTCTTTTTATGAGCCTCATTCTCATCGTGTACAAAATCCGGCACAAAGGGAATCCGGCGGCAAGTCTTATCACCTACGTCATTCTCGTTTCGTTTACGTGGTTTTGGCTTTATCCGCTCTCTCTCATTTTTGAAAATCGCTTTTATTCGCGCTATTTATCGCCTGCGCAGGTACAGTCCATGCAGGATTTAAGCGCCGGCTATTTCCGCTCGAACGGCGGTACTATCTACTATTTTAAAGAGAGCGCAGGCGATAGTGCCGACTGTCTTACTGTCTACAGCGAAAAAGGCTCCTTTCCCCGTCTCGAAGAAGTTGATGTTTCTCCGCTGTCCGATTTTGCAAAAAACGCGCTTCCTTTCCGTGAACCGCTTATAAAAGACGCGATGGACGGCGTTCCTTATCGGATTATGCGCATATTCAGCAGCATAAAAATGCGCGCCCATCTTTCATGGCAAAGCGGCTACGTTTCGTGGATTATGTTTTGCTCGCTCGGATTAGTGCTTGCCGGCGTTTACATATTCGTCCGCCTCAGCCAGTGGCGCTTGGTCAACACGCTTATCGCAGTAACCTTGTACGTCTGCATTATCATGTTCAATGCCGTGTATTTTTTTCCCCGTTTTGACTTTATACGAGAAACTGCAAATCTTATGATTATTGGAACGCGCTTGCAGCAATGGTTTATCGGTTTGAATCAGGATTTTTTGCTGACCTGCATCAATATTTTATCGGCGCTGTTAATCATTTCGGTCGGCGCTGCCGCAAACTTATTAAAGGAAAATAAATGAATTGTGGCATCTGTATACTGCGCGTTTTGCTTTCTCTTACCGACTGGAAAAGGCATTTTACCGCATCTCCTGTGCGTGTCGTCCGATTTCAGAGGCGAGGTGTATTGCGCACGGCTTATTTTTTAAGGAAGGATTTGTATGAAAACTCATAAAGCATATTTGATTTCAGCGATAACCGCCGTTCTTGTCTTTGCGCTGAGCATGGCGTATTCATTTATTTTTTTTCGCGAAGGCACGCTTATCCAGTCAACCGTTGCAATCTCCCGCTTCCTGTACGGAATCCAACTTTTTTTGCGCTTTTTACCCGCCGTAATCGGAACGGGCGCACTGGTCGGTTGGGCAATCGATTTTGGAAAAAATGCGCGCGGAAGTTCCGCACGTTTTTCCGGCACCATGTTCGTCCGCCTCAATGAAGTTATCGTTACAGGACTGGTATTTGTCTTCGTTTTGACCCTCGTCAATGAAATCGCCCTGCCGACAGTCAGAGCAAAACTCAAGCAATACCGAATGCTGCCGTCCCTTTTGCGCGACTATAACGCGATGGCGGCGCGCTTGTATGAACAGGAGCGGTTTGCGCTTGCCTTCGGCTACGCAAAAAAAGCGTTCGAAATAGATGCAAAAAATCCCGGCGCTAAGCGGCTTCTCCGTCTTACCGAACTTTCGCTGCAGCAGCAAAAGGAAATCAGCGATGACATCAAAAAGAGAACGGAAGAATTGACGTTCAAGGGAGAACTTCCAGACCTTTTACCGCGCAGCAAAACGGAAAATCGGCAGGATATGTTCGATTCAAATCTTTTGGAAAGCGCGCGCGATGCCCTTGAGCATAAAGATTTTGTCCAGGCGCTTGCCCTTGCCGGCCGCGCACAGAATTTTGCACATCTTTCAGCCGAAGACAAAGCCGAATTAAAAAACATCGCAGGAGCGGCAGAAAGCGCACTGCATCTGCCGCCCGCCTATGGAGCGACTGCCGAACAACTTATCTTTCAAAAAAAATACGACGGCTATGTGAGCCTTCTCAACGGCAGCTACCTTAAAGCGTACTACATTTTTAAGACGTTATCGCTCCAGTCAAAAACGCTTGCGCTCGACCCCGACATTCAAACCTGCCTTGAGGAGGCGCAGCGGCATATCGAAAACCAATGCTTTTTTTCGGACGAAACATTTAATCTTCGTCCTTTTGAACGCGCGGAAAACGTGCATTTCCGGCTTGCAAAAGATGACGGGACAACGGACATTTTTTTTATCAAAGGAATCACGCAGGCGGAAGCAGACGGCGGGACGGCACAGTATTTACGCGGACTCTACGTTTTTACGCTTGATGAGCGCAATGAATACAAGTCCGGTTTTTATTCCGACTATGCAAAACTCAAAAAAATCTCCCTCCGCGATGAGGGCGAACATGCGGCGTACGCTAAAGAGTTGAATGCAGGCCGGTCTAAACCGTTTACGAGCGTTCCGCTTCTTATTGTGCGCTCAATCGACAGGAATTTTGAAGGAACCGCAGAGCGTCCGTCCTTGCTTACCGGAGAAGAAGGACTTTTGGGACTGCCGCCTGACGTTCAAGCGCTCCCAATGGAATATGACGATTTTGAATTGATAAAAGAAGTTTCCTCTGGTTTTGACTCAATGCACCTGGATTCCCTGTTCCGTTTTGTCAATCGAGCCGAAAACTATGGCTACAGCGCAGAAATTTTTGCTCAAATCCTTTTAAATCGTCTGTTGTATCCGCTTTTCCTGCTCAATTTGTTTATTATACTCGGCTGGATTGCCTGGAACGGCAGAACGCCCGAGCACGTACAGTTTAAGTTCGTATGGATTTTGCTCTTTCCGTTTGCGGGAATCGGACTCCATGCGCTGTACATCATCATGCTCGGTCTGTTCAAACTGATGAATTACGGCATCATCGGTCTTGCCGGAAAATCCGCAGCCCTCGGCGCAGGTTTGATTTTGTACACGCTCCTTTTAACCGCGTTTTCCGTTTCCTTCCTTGCCTGCCGCAACAGCGAAGAAGAGGAGTAATGGGGGGATTGTAATGTTTAATGCGTAACTGAGCAGCTGACTGCCGTTCCCACAATACTGTGATAACGGCAGATTTTTTATGTTTTTTAATTTGGTTGATAGGTGCCATCAGGATAATAAGTACCATTACATCCGCTATGTATTGTGTAATATTTACTCTTTATAACGACTTTCTCTGCTCCTTTGTACAATGCAAGATCTTTTGCACCTAATGCGATATCAGCACTATCATAAGTCAGCGTCTCGGGGGTACCGCGCCCGTATACATAAACTGTATAACTCGCATTGGGAATAGTCTGATAGACTTTAGTCACAGCTCCAACTATGGCTACCACGGATCCCACTGTTACTGGATCTATCGCATAAATCCGCAACCAACTAGCAACACTGAGAAAAATACAACGATACTTTTCTTTTTCATAAAAAACTCCTATATGATTTAATTTTTTTAGGACGATTTTTTTAATTTGATTTTTAACTTCATACCTCCATTCATAAAGAATAATCATATTTGCGGATTCTTTTTCTTCTCCGGATTTATTCTTTTTTAAGTTCCGTCGATAACGGCATCAATCTAAATATTTTCGTCCCCATGAGCTTTGTTGTCCTGCAGTCAGGACATTCGAAGCTGAAAGAATTATAGGGGGGGGGGGGGGCGCCCCCCGCGGGGGGGGGCGGGGGCTCCGGCGCGCTCGCTATTAGTGTGTGATTTAGTGTGTGTAGAGT
>CAUTOZ010000131.1:0-5075 GCA_963539635.1 uncultured Treponema sp. | reverse complement strand
AAGCGCGCAGCCTGAGCCCTTTCCCGTAATGCTGCCCGTAACGATGAGACGCGCACTTGTCATCTTGCCGAGCGTAATCGCGTTTTTTTCGTCAAACTCCGCGCGCTCGGAAAGTTTTTGCTCCGCCTTGACCATATCGGCATTCTGACGGTCGATAACCTTCATGCCCGAATACTGTTGGAAGTTCGAGGTTATCACGCCTTGAATAAAAAGCGGAATCCAGCCGTTCTCCGCACCCAAGTTCACCGACTTCGGAGCCGGAACTGCAATCGTATTGTTTTCCGCAGACAGCGCCGCCCCCAAAACGAGCGTACATATCAAAAAAAATTTTTTCATCCGGCGCACCTACATTAAGTAACTTGCAAGGTTTTCCGCTTCGGCGGCTGCCTCTTTTGCTTTCCCGTCCTCTGCATTCAACTTGGCTTTTGCCGCTTCTTGAATCGACTTGGCTTTTTCCGCTTCAAGACGCGCCGCCTGCTCCTTGTACGCCTTTGCTTCTTCCGCCTGCTTTGCCGCGTCCTTTTTGTCCGCGTCGGCTTTCATCTCGCTGAATAATGCGCCGATTTTCTTTTTCGTTTCGGTTTCAAGATTTTCTCCGCCCATCATAGCCATAAGATATTTTTCGCAGAGCGTGTCCCAAGAGGTTTTATCCATAGAATATACCGTGTAATAAACATATTGCTCGGTAACTTTTTTTGTTTCGGCATTTGTAGTGCGCACTTTCTGCCAAAATCCTGTTTCTTCTCGTAAGCCCGTCATATCCGCTTTTGTTTCACTTGCCGCAACAAAAAGCGCTTCAAGCTGTCCCGCATCGTTCAAGCCCTGCCCAACACGACCTATTACTTTTTGATTAAGTTCCGCCGCCTGTGTGTACGCAAACCCCGCGCGGCTCAACGCCTGTGCAATCGCCTCCGTTTTGCCCGCCGCCATGCTGAGTTTTACAACTCTGTCCGACTGTATGCCCCACTGCTCTTTGAATGCATCGCTGTTGCCGCGCCGCATATTTTTAAGCCACGTCGGAGCGGCAACCTCTCCCATAACACGGTCTGCCCAGTCAACGACGACGACTTTATCGATTTCACTCGCGGATGCTTTGGGAACGTTTACACGCGGGTCTGAAACTTTTGTTGTTCCGCATGACACCAGAGAAAGTACGACAGCGCCTGCCGCAATCGCGATTGTTGATTTGAATGTCTTTTTCATTTTTGACTCCTTATAAATGAATATATGTTAAAACTGTCCGTAACTTCCGTTTCGAAATGTCTATTTTTCGTTTTAATTGCCGAAAAGTTCTGAAAGTTCCTGCGATACCGCCTTTGAAGCACGTTCAGCAAGAATCGGATATGACTTTTTCTGCGCATTTTCAAGCGTATACGCGACGGTTTTCGCGCTGACCTTTGTCTGATGCGAATACGCCGTTTTTCCGTCCCTACTCGTGATTTTTATTTCAAGGCTCGGATAGACTGAAATCGGGTCTTCGCCGAGCGCATTGTTTTCGACGACGACATCGGCGTTGTAATTTGCCGCTCCTGCCGATTTTGCAGCGCTCAAGCCGCTTTCCGAAAACGTTTTTGTGAGCGCCGAAGAAATGATGTTTCCGTAATCGCCTTTGACGTTCAAATAGAGCGAACATTTTGCCTTTTCAGCGGCAATACGGCTTGGGACTTCGTTTACGCTTTTTCTGTCCGGCGCATATTCCGCTTCCTTTTGCGCGTTTAAGATTCGTGCGTATTCAAGTTTTTCCAAAAACTTTTTTCCGCTCCGGAAACCCGCGCCGTAGGCTGTAGCCTTTGAAAACGGGTCTGCTTCGCGCTCGGCATTCTTCTTCATCGCGTAAAAGTCAGACTTTGCGCCCTCTACCGCCGGACGATATTGAATCCACGCCTTCTCTCGGTTGATAAACGCCGCGCAGTACCATTTTTTCTCTTTTTTCACATAATACGGGTCGGTGTACTCGACGGCAAACAAGTCGACTTGCGAGATGACATCGACATCGTTTACAACGAAAGTTGACTCATCGACAACAGTGCCGTTCGTCGTTACGCTTTGGACGCTCGTCTTTAGGTTTGCGTTCACGCTTGTCTTAAAATACCGCGCAATCTGCGCCAGCGCCTCAGTTTTTGCACTCTCCTCCGTGTCCGCCCTGCCGCGCTGCACAATGTATTCCGAGTCAGGATAGACTGCGCGGTAATTGTGAAGCCAGTCAGGTTCTTTGAACTTTGCGCAAAAGACGTGCGACGAAGCAAGAAACAACACTAATAATAGAAGAATTTTAGTTTTCATTTTTTCCCCTGAATGATTGAATGTCAAAAAGCGTTCGTTGCTTTTTTGATTACGCGGAGAACAAAAGCCGGCTGCGCTTGGCTCCGCCTCAGTATGCGCTATTTTCGCGACCAGACAGGCCCGTGCGGCGTGTCCGTAACGATTATGCCGCGCGCGTTCAAGTCATCGCGGATTTTATCTGCCGCCGCAAAGTCTTTTGCCTTTTTCGCTTCCGTCCGCTGTGCTACAAGCGCATTAATCTCATCGGCTTCGGGGTCTTCCTCATGGTTGTCCGAAAGAGAAGGAGCAGCAGTCTTAAACTTCGCCGCTTCTTCTTCGCACTTGAGTCCTAAAACGCCGTCCATGCGGCGGATAAGCGCAAGCGTTTCAGCAGGCTTAAGCGCGTCGTCCTTTATTGCAACGTGCAGACACCCCAACGCTTGCGGCGTAGAAAGGTCATTTTCAAGCGCCGCTGTAAATTCGGCAAGATGGGAAGAGGCTTTGGGAGAAAGCGTGTCCGCCTCTTGCCCTTTTGCCGCCTCTACGATTTTTGCAACGCGCTTACACAGCGCAGCCCGCGCATTTTTTGCGCCGTCCATCGCCTCCCAGCCGAACATCGCTTGACTTCGGTAATGCGAATTGAGCAAAAAAAAGCGGTAGTCAAGCGGAGCATAACCTTTGTCGATAAGCGTTTGCAGCGTCAAAAAGTTTCCCGCCGACTTCGACATCTTTCCTGCCGCTCCGCCGTCCGCTTTGTCTTTTTGAATGACTAAAAATTCATTATGCAGCCAATAATTGACCCATGTTTTGCCGGTTGCCCCTTCGCTCTGCGCAATTTCGTTCGTGTGGTGAATCGGAATGTGGTCAATTCCGCCGGTATGAATGTCTATCCGCTCGCCGAGATATTTCATGCTCATCGCCGAGCACTCGATATGCCAGCCGGGATAGCCCGTTCCCCACGGAGACTCCCAAACGAGTGCCTGATTTTCAAACTTTGACTTTGTAAACCACAGCGCAAAGTCATAGGGATTGCGTTTGTTTTCGTCCACGCCGACGCGCGCTCCGGCTTTAAGCTCATCGAGTTTAAGGTTGGCAAGTTTTCCGTAGTCGGGATAGGTTGAAACGTCGAAGTACAAGTTTCCGCCGGACATATAGGTGTGTCCGTTCGCTTCAATACGCTGTATCAAGTCAATCATATCGGGAATGTGGTCGGTTGCCTTGCAGATGACATCGGGACGCACGATATTAAGCCGCTCAATATCGCTGAAAAACGCCTCCGTATAAAAATCCGCAATTTCAAGAACACCCATGCTCCGCTCTTTTGCAGTTTTAAGCATTTTGTCTTCGCCGTCATCGCCGTCGCCAGAGAGGTGCCCGATGTCGGTAATGTTCATGACGTGCTTTTTTTTGTATCCGAGAAAGGCGAGCGTCCGGTCAAGCGTGTCGAGAAAGACGTACGCCCGTAAGTTTCCGATGTGCGCGTAGTTGTAAACCGTCGGCCCGCATCCGTAAAATCCTGCAAAATTTTCCGTAATAGGAACGAATTCTTGCAGCGTCCGTCCCATCGTATTAAAAAGCGTTAATGCCATGAAAATCTCCTGAATAATAGACCTATGCACTATTTTCGTTGTCGCACAGGTCGGCAAGTTCTAAGAAAAAGTGTTCCAAGACTAAATTTTCCAAACAGGTTTATTTTTGAAATTGAGTCTTGGGGACTGTTACAGCCTACCATTTTTTTTATTCGGGCGCAAACGGGGAGGGCTGTCGGCAAATGTTGGAAGCGGCGGCAAAATGCGTTTCGACGCCGAGATGGCATTGCCGTATGTTAACGGGGGGCGGGCGACGGTGTTTCCGTACGGCAACTGCGTTTGAGGCGGCAGAGGGATTTTCCGCGCAGGAACGAGGCGTACGGGACAAACGGTATTCGACAGGCGAAAACTCCGTTAAGTCATTCGCACTTCCGTCCTCCTCTGTCCGCATTCCTCCTTGTTGAACCGCGTTTTCCTCTCGTTTTGCTTTTAGCAAAACGAGGCAGGTCGGTAACTCGGTTCATCGTTCAAACTGCTTTCTCCGCCGACCGCCATTCTCCGCCGCCCAACATTCCTAGACCAAAGCCGCCTTTTGTGTTACTCTGGACTCGTTGGGAGTCCCTTGTGCGGGACTCCGTTTACTTTAAAAAAGCGGGCGCGGGATTTTCGGACGCGCGGGAGCATTGTATGGCAAGCGAAAAAGACAATCACAGCTGCACATTGGACAAAATCATCAGCCTTTGCAAACGGCGCGGTTTTGTATATCAGTCAAGCGAGATTTACGGCGGACAGGCGGGCGCATGGGACTACGGCCCGCTCGGAGTCGACTTAAAAAAGAATATTCAGGCGGCATGGTGGAAAGAGATGACGCAGCTTCATGACGATGTTGTAGGTCTTGACGCATCCATTTTTATGCACCGGCGGACGTGGGAAGCGTCCGGACACGTCGCGCATTTTTCAGACCCCATGATTGACTGTACGGAATGCAACGCGCGTTTCCGCGCCGACCAGCTCATCGAAGACTTTTGCGAAAGCCATTCCGTTACGCCGGAAAAGCCCGTCGACACGATGAGCCACGAAGAAATGAAAGCCTTTATCGACGAGCGCGGCGTAAACTGCCCAACCTGCGGCAAACATTCGTACACCGCCGTCCGCGAGTTCAACCTTATGTTTAAGACGCATTTGGGACCCGTCGCAAGCGATGCTTCCGTCGTGTATCTGCGTCCGGAAACGTGTCAGGGCATTTTTGTCGACTTTAAAAGCATCGTCCAGTCGAACCGCATG
>CAUTOZ010000130.1:0-5125 GCA_963539635.1 uncultured Treponema sp. | reverse complement strand
CCATGTCAGAATTATTAGCTCCTGCGGGAAATATTGAGTCGCTTGACGCGGCGATAGGCGAAGGCGCGGACGCAGTTTATTTGGGATTAAAAAGTTTTAATGCGCGTATGCGGACGGCGAATTTTGCGTGGAATCAGTTTGAAGCCGCCGTTTCCTCAGTTCATCGGCAGGGAAAAAAGATTTATGTTACCGTCAATACGGTGTGCGAAGAAAACGAAACGGAGCGCCTCTACCGATTTTTATCGTATCTCAACAAAGTAAAGCCCGATGGTCTTATCGTGCAGGACTTTGCAGTCATCAGAATGTGTCAGGAGTTTTTTCCCGACATGGAACTGCATGCGTCAACACAGATGAATATCGAAAGCGCGGCGGCGGCGAATATTCTTGCAAAAGACGGAATTAAGCGCGTTGTCCTTGCGCGGGAACTGGGGCTTGATGAAATCCGCGCGATAAAGGCGGAAGCGAATACCGAACTTGAAATGTTCGTGCACGGCGCAATCTGCGTAAGCGAATCCGGGCTGTGCCTTTTTTCAAGTTATCTCGGCGGAAAATCCGCCAACCGCGGAATGTGTACGCAGGCATGCCGCCGCTTTTATACGGCAGAATACCCAGAAGGCGCAAAGCAAGGCTATTATTTTTCTCCGTGCGATTTACAGCTCATCGATCACATTCCAGACTTAATGGAAATCGGTATCGACTCTTTTAAAGTTGAAGGACGAATGAAAAGCGCAGAATACGTCGGAAGCGTCGTCGCCGCTTACCGCTACGTCATGGATCACTGGAAAGAAGATAAAAAAGGGGCAATTGCTGCTGGAAAGCGGATTCTTGCCTCCGATTTTGCGCGCAGCAAAACTGACTATTGGTACGGATTTAAGGACTTACATGACGGCGTTGCAAATGCGGGTCAAAAGATTTTAAATCCAGATCAAGCCGGCGGTACAGGAATTTATCTTGGCAAAATAAGCGCGGTAAAAAAAGCGCCCCCTTCACTGAATGCGGCGGCAAAAGAAAGTGCTTTGAGCGGAGACGGTGCGAATGGAAAAGAAGTCCAGCTTGCTATTTTGAGCGGCGGCAGTTACGACCCCGACCCGGGAGACTCCATTCGCCTGCACAAAAAAGACGATACGGGGCGCGTCAGTCACAAAGTGCGCTCGGTAGAAATTGACGGGAAAGGAAAACGGTGGCTTGATATTCCAGTGTCATGCAGCGTAGGCGATGATGTATATCTTTTACAGATAAAATCCATGTCGAAGCGCTATCAGCGCGTCTTACCCAATGATTTAGCGCCGTTCCGCAAACAGCCGCTCGACGAAAAACTGCCCTTTTTGGATTTAACGCCTGTACAAAAGGGTGAATTAAACTTTCTTCCTGAAGGACTGTACGTGCAGGTTTCATCGCTTGCAGATGCGTTTCAGGCGCAGGCGTTCCATCCCGTTCGCCTCATTATCGAATATAATTCCGGCATAAAAGAAGAACTTTTGAAAAGCAAAACGGTTCTTCCGCTTTCAAAAAAATCCGTAATCATTTCGTTAGATCCCTTTTGCTCGCCTGCGCAGGAAAAAACGCTGCAATCTGAATTGGCGCGTCTTTCTGCAGACGGATTTTTTACATTTGCCGTCAATAATGTCGCGCACATCGGTATACTGCGCCGCATTCAAAGAGAAAACGGCGCGCGTATCAATATGATTGCCGGTTCTTATCTGTACACGTTTAACCGCTGGGCGGTATCCTGGCTTGAAAATCAAAATATCGGCGCGTTTATCATGCCGTATGAAAATTCAAAACGCAATCTTGAATCCACTTTTGATGTTCCTGTGCGCCAGCGCGTTATCGTTCCAGTTTTCGCCTATCCTGCATTGTTCCGCATTCGCTTCCAGCTGCCGGAAGACTACGGTTTTTCTTCCGTAAGCGACAAAGAGAACGAGGAATTCAAAATTGTTTCTTCCGCTGACGGCTCGTTTGTAATGCCGGAAATGCCGTTTTCTCTTTTAGATAAAACCGACAGGCTTGCGCAGGCGGGTTTTAAGCGGCTTTTAATAGATTTTTCGCGGATTAAGATTTCTAAAAACCAAGTAAAATCCGTAATGGCTTCGATGGTCAAAAAACAGCCGCTTGCCGATATTTCCCGCTTCAACTGGAAAGACGGCTTTTATTCCGCCCGCCAAATAGAAGAATTGAAAGCGGGAAATGACCGCGCTAAAGCCGAACGCCTCGCGCAAACGGGCGCGGGAAAAAGCGGTATGCAGTCCTCTCGCGGAAAATCGCGGGCAGCGTCCAGCAAAAGACGCAGTAAGTGAGGATAAGAAGGTGCGGCGTGCAGGAGACAAATTGACAGAAGAACAAGAGGGGAAAGCTCTTCCGTGTGCACAAAACTCCGCTCCTGCCTGTGCTCTCCGTTTCCCGCACTTCCTGCGCTCCCCGTTCCTGCCGGCCGCTCAGCCGCGTCTAGAACACTATCGCCTCCTCATCGGAGAGGACACTTTCAAGGCTGATGTCCTGTTCTGCGGCGGCTCTCGTCGCTTCGGCAATCGCTTGCAAGTCTTCAGTCGATTCCTGCTTTACCGTACGTTTTTTAAATTCAATATGTTCGGCAACAATTGAAACACGGCTTGTATTGTGTCCGTCGGCTTTTGTCCATCGGTCCTGCTTGAGCCGTCCCACAATCCGTAAGCCTCGTCCTTTGTCGCACTTTTGGGAGCAGACTTCCGCCATTTTCCCAAACGTTTCTACATCGAAAAACGACACTTCGTTTACGCCGTCGCCTTTTGCATTACGGTAAAAACGGTTGACTGCTAAAGGAATCGTGCAGACTTTAAATCCTTTTTTAGGTTCCCTGAGTTCTGGATTCCGCACAACATTGCCTTCAATAATTAAAGAATTCAACTGATTCATATACACCTCTCATTTGTATCTTGCTTCAACCGGCGCTGGTAAAAAAGCAACGACTTCATACGAAGCCGCTGTGATATATATAGAGGTTTTGCTGCAAAAAAGGCAAAGATGACAGAAAAAAAATTATCGATTGCTTACGAGGCGCAGAATATAAAGTTGTACATACATAAAGAGTGCATCGCCGCCGTTGATTTTAAGCATGTTTGGCGTTTTGCAGAGCGTGTCCGCAAGGCTCTGGACGCGCTCTGGCGTAAACGTCGCCGCCGAAATCGTGCTGACAACTTTCCGCATATAATCGCGGATAAGAGCGTTGACATCTTCGGTAAGCTGATGATGCCCTTCTTTAGTAAGCATTTTATTCCACTGCTTGAGATACGAATCAAGTTCGCGGTCTATCGTTGACCCCGGCGGGACAAGCGACTTACTTATCTTCCGCGCCGCTGCTGCAATCGCTTCCTGCCGCGTTAAGTGCCGCTCGGAAACAGCAGGCGTTTCTTCTTCCTGCACTTCCGCCGCCAATTCCTTTACCGCTTTTACATTGCCGCCGGAAGACTTTGTTTTTTTCTTAAAAAACAAGTTTACAAGCCACGCGATGACAGGCATCGTATACCAAAACGGAATAGAAACTTTCGCTCTGGCAAGAATTGCCGCATTCGACAGCATGAGCAAATGCGCATAGGCAAGGAGGCGGCCGCCGGCAAAAATTGCAAAACTATCCGCCGAATGGTCGGCTTCGTAATTTAAAACGGTCAAAAAGTTCGATGTTAAAAGCGAATGCAGGACAGGAGACTTGTATTCGACTTCTGCCTTGAGCACTTTTTCAAAGGCTTTATTGTCTTTCATTTCCGGCAGACGCTCATAGGAGCGCAATGCGTGTGCCCATTTTTCTACTAAGTCTTTTTCAATAACGCCGTGCGCTTCATTTGCGAGCCGCACGATGAGCGGAAAAACCATATTTTTATAGATAAAATACCGCTCTCCGTTTTCAATTTTGAATACAAGCAGTTTGGGCAGTTCGTCGCCGACAGTTTCCGTCGAAAGCTTTGTCAAAAAATCTCTTAATTCGTCGTCGCTGTATTGTCCGTATAAAAGAGCGCCTTTGGGATCCCTGACTTTTAAAATCGTTTCCATACTAAAAAAATACGGAGGACGCGCAAGCGCTTTTGTAAGTTCGGCAAAGGCTTCTTCTTTAAGTTTCGCCTTCGCAGCCTTTTCGCGCATGGACATAATCCAAACGTCCGTAATCGCAATTGACTGCAAAATATTCGTGTCTTCTGACGTGCGGTCTTTTACTTTTTCAAAATCTTGGCGGATAAAATAGCACAACTGATTCCAATAATAAAAGTCGTCGCCTTCAAGTTCAAACGGCTGATCGCCATCGTCGGGCTGCTGCAAAAAACTCGTGTAAAACGAGCGGGACGATAATTCCTTGTTCGCATTGGAAATAGTGAGTTTTTTTTGAAAATACTCGCGGTATTCTTCTTTTCTTAGCATATTTTTGATTTTCAAAACGGCAGCGTGCAGGAGCGTGTTAACCGGTACGCATTCAGGAAAAAGAATGGACGGAACGTCGCGCTGAAAAATCAAACAATGCAGCAACATCGAAGACGTATCCTGCTTGACATTCAATTTTTGAATGAGTTCGACGGCTTCGTGCTTGCTGATTGCGTCCACAGGAATATTTTTCGGTAAGTCCTGTAAAACGGGAAACGGAACGCTGGTTTTTGTAAGCATATCCGTGTAAACGGTAGAAAAATAGAGAGAATAATAACTGAGTACGATAATAACGACTTTTGCGTTAAACTGATGCACGATATAGACTTCATGCCGTTCTGCATAATCCTCAAGTTCTTTTAAAAGCGAATCTTCAGAAATCTCAAGGTATTGCACAAGCTCGGCGTGTTCTTCAAGATGGCGCGCGGCATATTTGCGAAGATAGTCGCAGAAGTCGTTGAGATTTAAAAACGCGGTTTCCTGTCTTTTAGCGCAGTGGCGCAAAATCGCGCCCAAATTAACATTTTGCGTCATGGTGCGCATTTTAGCGATAACGAGTGTGTTTAGCAACTGCAAGAGAGCGGGTATAAAAAATAAGCGATAAAGTAGTCACTGTAAATCAAGCAACTACCGAACGCTGCTTATCGATAGTCGCTTGAAATAGTACCGACGGCTATAAAAACAATCAGTACCAAAAGCCCGCAAGGTATTAAAGCCGCATTCCAAGCGGGCTTTTTTA
>CAUTOZ010000129.1:0-5197 GCA_963539635.1 uncultured Treponema sp. | reverse complement strand
TAATGTCTGCAACTTACGATGCCGGTAATATTCAAGTATTAAAGGGACTGGAAGCTGTTCGGAAGCGTCCGGGAATGTATATCGGTTCTACAGGCCCAAAAGGGCTGCATCATCTTGTGTATGAAGTAATTGATAACAGTATCGATGAAGCGATGGCGGGTTTTTGCGATACGATTACGATTGCGCTTGAAAAAAACGATATTGTCCGCGTTGAAGATAATGGACGCGGAATTCCTGTTGATATTCACCCGACAGAGCATATCAGCGCGCTTGAGCTGGTCTTAACGCGCCTTCATGCCGGCGGTAAGTTCGATAAAGGTTCGTACAAGGTTTCAGGCGGATTGCACGGCGTTGGCGTAAGCTGCGTGAATGCGCTTTCAACATGGATGGAAGCTGTTGTCCTCCGCGACGGGCATAAATATTGTCAAAAGTATGAAATCGGCGTTGCAAAAACAAAAGTCGAAATACTTGGAGAATCCAACGAACATGGAACGATGATTCGCTGGAAAGCCGATAAAACGATTTTTACGGAAACGACGACATACGATTTTGACGTTTTGGCGCAGCGTTTGCGCGAACTTGCCTTTTTGAACAGCGGAATAAAAATCATTTTCCGCGATGAGCGTCTCGAAACGCCTAAAGAGGTCATCTATAAATTCGATGGGGGAATAAAAGAGTACGTTTTATTCTTAAATGAAGGAAAACCCGTTGTTCCTGCCGATCCGATTTACATTACCGGCGAACAAAATGACGTTATCACTGAACTTTCAATGCAGTATAACGACTCGTACAACGAAAACATCCACACTTTTGTAAACGATATAAACACGCGCGATGGCGGCACTCACCTTGATGGATTTAAATCCGCTCTTACGTCCGTTTTGAATAAGTCGCTTGACGCAAACGACAAACTTAAAAAGAAACTGGATAAAGATGAAAAATTGACTGGAGATGACGTGCGCTCTGGTCTTACTGCGATTTTGTCGATGAAAGTGCCAGAGCCTGAGTTTGAAGGACAGACGAAAGAAAAACTCGGCAACACGGAAGTCCGTACAATCGTTGATTCTCTTATAAAAGAAAAGCTCGTTATCTTTTTTGAACAAAATCCTGACGTTCTTGAAAAAGTTCTTGAAAAAGCGATTGGAGAAGCGAGTGCGCGTATTGCAGCGCGGCGTGCAAAAGAAGCGACGCGCAAAAAGACTATCGGCGATAGTTTCGGATTGCCGGCAAAGTTGTCGGATTGTTCATGGAAAGATCCTGAAAAATGCGAATTGTATATTGTTGAGGGAGACTCTGCCGGTGGTTCAGCAAAGAAGGGACGGGACAGCCATACGCAGGCGATTTTACCGCTGTGGGGAAAGATGCTGAATGTCGAAAAGGTTAGACCGGACAAAGTTATGAACAATGATAAGTTGGAGCCGGTTATCGCGACGCTCGGTGCAGGCTTCGGCAAAGATTTTAATATTGAAAAACTTCGCTATCATAAAATCATCATTATGGCGGATGCCGACGTTGACGGCTCGCACATTCGCACACTGCTTTTGACTTTCTTTTTCCGCTATATGCCGGAGATTATCGAAAAAGGCTACGTGTACCTTGCAATGCCGCCGCTTTTTAAAGTTCAGCTCGGAAAGCAGAAGCCTGTTTATGTCTACACTGAAGAAGAGCGAGAGGCGGAATTGCAAAAACTCGGCGACAATAGGGGAAAGGCGAGCGTTCAGCGGTATAAAGGTCTTGGCGAAATGGACGGTACGCAGTTGTGGGAGACAACGATGGATCCTGCTACGCGGAAAATGAAAGTCGTAACGGTTCCCGATGCTGTCGCTGCCGATAGGATTTTTACGGTCTGCATGGGCGAAGACGTTGAACCGCGCAGAAAGTTTATTGAAGAAAATGCGGTCTACGCAAATATTGATGTTTAATTTTTTTCGTAAGTAATCAGGAAAGATAAAATGGACGAGATTCAGACACCCGAAGGCGGGACTTTGATAAAAATTCCGATAGAAGCGGAAGTAAAGCAGGCATATATCGACTATTCAATGTCCGTTATCGTTCAGCGAGCGTTGCCGGATGTGCGGGACGGATTAAAGCCCGTCCACCGCCGCATATTGTATGCGATGGACGAACTGCATCTTGGAAACAGCGGGCCGACGCGTAAATGCGCGAAAATTGTCGGCGATGTGCTTGGAAAGTATCACCCGCATGGGGATGCGTCCGTTTATGATGCGCTTGTCCGTCTTGGACAGGATTTTGCTCAACGGTATACGGTTATCACTCCGCAGGGAAACTTTGGAACGATTGCAGGAGATCCGGCAGCGGCGTACCGTTATACCGAAGCGAAGATGGCAAAACTTGCCGAAGAGATGGTTTCCGACATCGATAAAGAAACCGTTGATATGATTGCGAACTTCGACGAAACAACCAAAGAGCCGACTGTCCTTCCGGGAAAGTTTCCTTTTTTGCTTTGTAACGGAACGACCGGAATTGCCGTCGGTATGGCGACTAATATGCCTCCGCATAATCTGCGGGAAGTCGCAGCGGCTGTCGGCGCATACATAGATAATCCTGAGATTTCGATTGATGAACTGTGCAATTATATAAAGGGACCGGACTTTCCAACAGGCGGTACGATTTACGGAAAGGCAGGGATTAAAAAGGCTTACAAAACCGGACGCGGAAAAATTACGATTCGCGGAAAGTTTTCGATTGAGACGGCGAAGGGCGGAAAAGAGTCGATTGTTTTTACCGAAGTTCCTTACGGGATAAATACGACAAACCTTGTAAACCGCATAAAAGACCTTGCGCGGGATAAAGTCGTTGACGGCATTGTCGGCGTGAACGATGAAACGTCCGACCGTGCGGGAATGCGGCTTGTAATTGACTTAAAGCGCGGCGCAATAACGAAAGTCATTTTGAATACGTTATTTGCAAAGACGGATTTACAGTCAAACTTCGGCGTAATAAATCTTGCGCTGGTAAAGGGACGGCCGGAAGTCCTTACGCTCAAACATATTATTCAATATTTTGTGGAGCACCGCGACGAAGTTATTACGCGGCGCACTCAATTTGAACTCCGCAAAGCGCTTGAACGCGCTCACATTCTTGAAGCGCTGATTGTTGCGATAAATAATATCGACGAAGTAATAAAAATCATTCGCGGCAGCCGCGACACGGAAAGCGCAAAACTCGCTCTCCGCGAGCGTTTTAACTTTGACGACGTGCAGACGCAGGCGATTGTCGATATGCAGCTCAAACGCCTTACGCATCTTCAAATTGAAGATTTGAAAAAAGAAATGGCGGAGCTGCAGGCTTTGATTGCGCATTTGCAGGACTTGCTTGCGCACCATGAAAAAATCCTTGCGCTCGTAAAGGCGGAAACGAATGCGCTTGCTGAAAAATACGGCGATGAGCGCAGAACGGACATCATTGCCGACGAAGTTGAAGAAATCAACGTTGAGGACATGATAAAAGAAGAAGAAATGGTGATTATGATTTCCAAACTTGGTTATCTTAAACGAATTGCTGTTACTTCTTATAAAAAACAGGACAGGGGCGGCAAGGGAAGCAACAGTGCGTCCCTTGTTGAGGATGACTATGTTAATCAGCTTTTTATTGCATCTACGCACGACCATATTTTGTTTATAACGACTGCTGGACGTGCTTATTGGGTAAAAGTGCATGAAATTCCGGAAGCGTCGAAGGCAAGCAGGGGTGCACATATAAAAAGTTTGATTTCAATCGGTGCCGACGAAGAAATAACGACCGTTGTCTCGATAAAAGAGTTTTCTGAAAAAGAATATTTGTTTATGGCGACGGCGAACGGCGTTATCAAAAAAGTTCAGACAAGTGAATTTTCCAACGCAAAGATACGCGGAATTATTGCGCTTAAACTTGACGCCGGAGATAAACTTATCAGCGCGATTCCGACGGACGGCACTTCGGAAGTTATACTTGTTTCACGGCGCGGAAAAGCGCTCCGTTTTTCGGAAGAAGATGTGCGCCCGATGGGACGCGCCAGCCGCGGCATAAAGGGGCTGAAACTTTCCGAAGGGGACGAGGTTGCCGGCGCAATAAAAGTTACGCAGGACGAAGCGATTTTGTTGCTTACGGAAAAAGGATACGGTAAGCGCGTTGACTTTGATGATTATAGACCGCACGGGCGCGGTACCGGCGGGCAAAAGATTTTTGGCAATATAGAGGAGCGAGGCGAAATTATCGGATTACTTTCTGTACATGATTCCGATGAAATTGTTTGCATGACGGGACAAGGAAAAACGTTGCGGGTCACTTCCGCCGAAATAAGTAAACAGGGGACAGGCTCTATGGGCATCAAGGTTGTCAATATTTCTGAGCCGGATACGCTTATCGGTGTGGATAAAGTACAAGGCGATAAAGAAGATAAAAACTTGTAATTTATTGTATTGTAAGGAATTACATTCTTTATTGATAAGGTAAAATTGTAATTTTTTTGATTCTATAATGACAAAATTGGACTAATAATATATAGTACTAAAAGTGGGCAGTCAATATTTGACTGGGAATAGAATTACATCAGGCAAGCCGGCCTATTTTAGGTCGGCTTTTCTATTTTAAAACAGAAACTGTTTCACGTGAAACTTATCCACAATTTGTGAATTACTTGTGGATAAATTCTTTTTTTCTATAGATATTGAGTAATTAAAATAATTTATTATTTCCTGTGTGGAAAACTTTTTAGAAATACCGCTATAACTAATTTTTATGTTTGATTTGTTTCATGTGAAACATTTTAATTCTGTAAATTGATATGGTAAATAAATATCATTTAAATCATTTACGCTGTTGTGTAAGGTAAACTTTGTTTCACGTGGAACAGTAATACTAACTAACGAATGTAAGTTTTAAATATCATACGATTGATTGTTAGTATCAATATAATTTAAAAATGCAGCAATGGAGTGTAAAAAAATATTTACAGTCAATGTGCAGTTAAAAAAGTTTTTGAAAAGTCCCTTGTATGCAAGTTTTTGATAATTTTATATACTTTGTGCCAATTATGGCTAATAGTAAAAAATCATGTATTGTCCTTGCAAACGGGCTTGTTTTTGAAGGACAAAGTTTCGGTGCTGCAGGATGTGTTATCGGCGAAGCGGTTTTTACGACGGGAATGACTGGTTATATAGAAACTTTAACCGACCCTAGTTATTTTGGGCAGATT
>CAUTOZ010000128.1:0-5230 GCA_963539635.1 uncultured Treponema sp. | reverse complement strand
TGCGGCCTCCGGGTTATGAGCCCGACGAGCTGCCAACTGCTCTACCCCGCGTCGTGTTGTAGCATAATATGTTTTTTTGTCATGTGTGTCAAGTATGTAAAGAAAGGAATCTTTCCTCCTAAAAAAACGTAATTACCGCCGCATTGCGGTAGCAATACGGCAAAGTGTTTTTGTGAGTCAAAATCGACAAGGCGGTGCGTCCACAGTCCGCCAATTATCCTCTCCGGCATAAAAAACGCCTCCGCCCGCAGATGTTATCCGCAGACAGAGGCATTACCTCTTTTACCGCCAAAACTTTCTTACCGGCGTCGGCCGCGTAACTGCCCGTCTCGTTTTACCGCACAGCAAAGCGAATTGCACATTTCAAGTTCTGCCGCATTTTACATTCGATTCGCCTGAAAACTTCGTTTTCCCCAGAAAAAATCAGCAAGACGGAACGTCCCTCTGTCTTCTCACCTCTGTTCTCTGCACCTACCGAACATCGATACACTGCAAGCGTCCCCTCTCTCCTGCAGAGTGTGAAGAAACTCAGGAAGGCGGTAAGTCCGTTGTGTTCTTTAAATAGTATTTTACCGCCTTAACTATTATCCAGTTTGCCGTTTCTTGCAGACTAATCCGCTTCTTCGTTTTCAAAAACAGGTTCTTCAACGCGGTTCATCTCAAGTTCGCTTTCTATGCGGCGTCTTTCAAGGATTTCCTCCATCTGAACGTCAAGATCTTTATCCCGGTCGTCGAAAAGTTTGATATTCCGATAATCGCGGATTCCCGTTCCCGCCGGAATGATGTGTCCGATGGCAACGTTTTCCTTGATACCATGCAAGCCGTCAGTCGCGCCGGAAATTGCCGCATTCGTAAGAACGCGCGTTGTCTCCTGGAATGATGCCGCAGAAATAAACGAATCGACGTTTAACGCCGCTTTCGTAATTCCCTGGAACATAGGACGAGCAACCGCAGGCTGTCCGCCTTCAGCCGCAACGCGCCGGTTTTCCTCGTGGAACTTGTACTTATCAACCTGTTGTCCGTAGATAAATTTCGTATCGCCGACTGCAACAATTTCGACTTTGCGGAGCATTTGACGCACGATAACGCCAATGTGCTTGTCGTTGATTGATACGCCCTGCGCACGGTAAACCGCCTGAATCTCGTCCATCAGATAATTTTGCAGTGCATTTTCGCCAAGAATGGCAAGAATGTCGCTCGGATCCGGAGACCCGTCGCAAAGCGGCTCACCCGCTTCTACGCGGTCGCCGTCACGCACAAGCATGTGCTTGGTTGTCGGCACAAGGTGTTCAAATACGCGTCCAAACTCATCTTCAACTGCAATCACGCGCTTTGCTTTCGTAATTCCTTTGAATTTGACAGTGCCGGAAATCTGCGCAAGAACGGTCGGCACTTTCGGCTTCCGCGCCTCGAACAATTCAGTAACGCGCGGAATACCGCCGGTAATATCGTTGGTCTTCGCCGCTTCTTTCGGCATTTTTGCAAGCGTATTGCCAGCCTTAATCTGCTGTTTGTCTTCAACCTGCAAAACCGCGCCCGCCGGAAGATAATAACTTCCCTGCTGGTTTCCCGCCTCATCGGTGATGAGAATGCGCGGCTGTTTTACGTCAAGGTGCAAGTCGGTAATCGTGCGCTCAACCATATCGGACTGCGGGTCGGTCTTTTCTGACAAGGTTGACCCCGGAATGATATCTTCAAAGTGAATATATCCATCGCTTTCTGCAATAATCGGGTCGCTGTATTGGTCGAACGTTCCAACAGCCTTTCCTGCCGGAATCACATCCCCCGCCTTTGCATGGATATTCGAGCCGTTACTTATTTCGACTTTAATTTCCTTCGTCGTAATGTACAGTTTGTTGCCGACGATGCGAACCTTTCCGCTCGCTGCAGCAGCAATATTTTTTGAACCGCGCTTCATAACCGTGCTGTCCTTCAAAAGGCTTACGCCGTCTTCAACCAAAACTTCGTCGCCGTCTTTGATTTCCTGTTCAGCAAGGATACGCAGCACGTTCATAAAACCTTTGCGCGTAAAAAGCCAGCTTCCGTCAGCGGTTTCAACGTGCGTACCGTTAATCTCATTAATGAGAACGTCGTAATGCAAAACAATGCGGTTGTCTTCCGTCGTCTTATCCGCCGTACCGCCGGAATGGAATGTACGGAGCGTCAACTGCGTACCCGGCTGTCCGATTGACTGCGCCGCGATAATACCGACCGCTTCTCCGATTTCAACGATTTTGTTGCGCGCAAGATTTTGTCCGTAACACTTGATACAAATCCCGTGCTGGGCTTCGCAGGTCAAAACCGTGCGGACTTTTACTTTTTCTACGCCGTCCGCTTCGATTTTCTTTGCCAAATCTTCATCGATATAAGAATTGACGTCGCAAATCAACTCACCGGTAATCGGGTGAACAACGCGCTCAATCGAATAATGCCCGACAATGCGGTCGGCAAGATGAACGATAATGTCATCGCCGTCTTTTACCGCCGCGTACTCAATACCGTTGATAGTTCCGCAGTCTTCCTGATTGACGACAACGTCCTGCGCAACGTCAACAAGGCGGCGCGTCATATAACCGGCGTCGGCAGTTTTCAGAGCGGTGTCGGAAAGACCTTTTCGCGCACCGTTTGTCGAAATAAAATATTCAATAACCGAAAGCCCCTCTTTAAAGTTGGAGCGTATCGGAAGTTCGATAATTTCTCCGCTCGGCTTTGCCATAAGACCGCGCATAGCCGCAAGCTGTGAAATCTGCTTTTTGGAACCGCGCGCGCCAGATGTCGCCATCATGTAAATCGTGTTGAATCCGTCCTTATCTTTGGAAAGATTATCCATCATGATTTTGGTCAGCTCGTCGTTCGTGCGAGACCAAATATCGGTTACGCGGTTATACCGCTCTTCCGCCGTAATAACGCCCTTGCTGTAGTCGTTGACGATTTTTTCGACTTCTTTATTCGCCTTTTCGACCATCGGGATTTTTTCTTCCGGCACGAGAATATCGTCCATAGAAAGCGTTGCGCCGTAGAACGTCGCATTTTTGTATCCAACGGACTTAATCGCATCGAGCATTTGAACCGTAAGCCACGGACCTTTGACATGGTAGACGTGCTCAATCATCGACTTTAATTTTTTGTCGCCCATCTGCTCGTTGACGTAATCGACTCCCTCAGGCATCGCTTCATTGAATGCAAGCGTTCCTGCCGTCGTTTCAATCAAGTCTCCCTGCTTAAATTCGCCTTCCTTAAAAGAATCTTTCGGCGCAGGGACTTTAATTTTTGCCTGCCACTCTATGCTGCCGTTTTCAGCGGCAAGACGCACTTCTTCAGGAGAGGAAAAGCGTTTTCCCGTCCCCTTTGCGTTCGGCTTTACGGATGTCATATAGTAGATTCCCAAAACCATGTCCTGCGACGGAGCGACAATCGTGTTGCCGTTCGCGGGGTCAAGCAAATTGCGTGTTGAAAGCATGAGAGTCCAGCATTCCATCTGCGCCGCCTGCGTCAGCGGCACGTGAATTGCCATCTGGTCGCCGTCAAAGTCGGCATTGAAAGACTTACAGGCAAGCGGATGAAGTTTAAGTGCCTTTCCTTCGACAAGAACCGGCTCAAACGCAAGAATACCGAGACGGTGGAGCGTCGGAGCACGGTTGAGCATAACCGGATGTTCGCGGACAACTTCATCGAGAATGCCGAATACTTCCGGAGCTTCCGATTCTACAAGAAGTTTCGCCTTTTTGATGTTGAACACGACGCCCTTGTCGACAAGTTTCTTCATTATAAAGGGCTTGAACAACTCCATCGCCATTTTTGTCGGAAGTCCGCACTGCCAAAGTTTTAATTCGGGTCCGACAACGATAACCGAACGTCCGGAATAGTCGACGCGCTTACCGAGTAAGTTTTGACGGAAGCGTCCCTGCTTTCCTTTGAGCATATCGCTGATGGATTTGAGCGGGCGGTTCGATGCGCCTTTTACAACGCGCTTGCGTTTGCTGTTGTCGAACAAAGCGTCGACAGCTTCCTGCAGCATCCGCTTTTCGTTGCGGATAATGATGTCCGGCGCGTTGAGCTGCTGCAACCTCTTTAAGCGGTTGTTACGGTTTATAACGCGGCGATACAAATCGTTTAAGTCCGATGTTGCAAAACGTCCGCCGTCAAGTTGAACCATCGGTCGCAGTTCCGGCGGAATAACCGGAATAACATCCAAAATCATCCATGATGCCTTATTGCCGGACGTGCGGAAATTTTCCACGATTTCAATGCGCTTTAAAAGCCGCTTGTCGCTCTTTTTTCCTTTTTCGACCATTTTTACACGGAGCTCTGCGGCAAGCGAATCAAGGTCAATGTTTTCAAGAAGCGTTTTAATCGCTTCGGCTCCCATATCAGCAGTAAAAGTTTCGCCGTAGCGTTCGCGAGCTTCAAGATATTCATCTTCCGTAAGAAGCTGCATTTTTTTAAGGTCGGTGTCGCCCGGATCGATGACAATATATTTTTCGTAGTACAAGACGGAACGCAATGCACCGACCGGTAAGTCAAGCAAAAGTCCCATGCGGCTCGGCACAGAGCGGTAATACCAGATGTGGCTTACGGGAGCGGCAAGTTCGATGTGTCCCGTGCGCTCGCGACGGACTTTAAAGTGCGTAACTTCAACTCCGCAGCGATCGCAGATAACGCCTTTATAGCGGATTGACTTAAACTTTCCGCAATAGCATTCCCATTCCTTTGTAGTCCCGAAAATGCGCTCGCAAAAAAGTCCTTCTTTCTCAGGACGCAGCGTGCGGTAATTTATCGTTTCCGGCTTTTTTACTTCGCCGTAAGACCACGCGCGAATTGTTTCCGGGGAGGCAAGTTTTATTTTCAGACTGGCAAAATCTTGAATATCACGCATTCGCATTCTCCTTATCAAAACCGGAGGCGGCTTTGTCTATCAATTCCTGATCGCGCTCCGTAAGGGCAATTTGTTTGCCTTTATCATCATAAATCGTAAAATCCAACGCTAAACCGCGCAGTTCCTGTACCAAAACATTGAATGATTCAGGGACACCTGCAGGCGATGAGGGGTCGCCCTTTACGATTGATTCATAAATCTTTGAACGTCCGTTCATGTCGTCGGACTTAATCGTCATCATTTCCTGCAAAGTATTTGCCGCGCCGTATGCTTCAAGTGCCCAAACTTCCATTTCACCGAAACGCTGACCGCCGAACTGCGCTTTACCGCCGAGCGGCTGCTGCGTGACGAGCG
>CAUTOZ010000127.1:0-5419 GCA_963539635.1 uncultured Treponema sp. | reverse complement strand
AAAACCGCTTATTTATCGTCGTGAACTTCGTAATCCACGTCTTCTGCGGAGCCTTTGTCAAAGCCGCCCGCCTGCGAGCCGCTTCCGCCGGATGCATTACCGGCGCCTCCTGCCGCGCCCGCATCCGCAGCGCCGGCTCCAGCCTGCGCGCTTTGCTGCTTGTAGGCTTCTTCTGCAAGTTTGTAGGAAGCCTGCTTTAAGCTTTCGGTCTTCGCCTTGATGTCGGCGGTATTGCCGCTTTCAACGGCTTTTTTAAGCTCTGCGACCGCTGTTTCAATATTCTGTTTTTCCGCGTCGCTTACCTTATCGCCTAAATCCTTTAAGCCCTTTTCCGTCGCGTAAATCAGACTGTCCGCTTCGTTCTTCGCGTCAACGGCTTCGCGTTTTTCTTTGTCGGAAGCGGCATTCGCTTCAGCGTCTTTTACCATGCGGTTAATTTCGTCTTCGCTCAAACCGCTGGACGACGTAATCTGAATGTGCTGCTCCTTGCCCGTTCCCAAATCTTTTGCGGAAACGTGTACGATGCCGTTCGCGTCGATATCGAACGTAACTTCAATCTGCGGAACGCCGCGCGGTGCCGGCGGAATGCCCACAAGGTCAAAGTTTCCGAGCGTGCGGTTCTGCGCCGCCATTTCGCGCTCGCCCTGCAGGACGTGAATGCTGACCGCAGTCTGACTGTCCGCCGCAGTGGAGAATATCTGGCTCTTCTTTGTCGGAATAGTCGTGTTGCGCGGAATAAGTTTTGTGAACACGCCGCCCATCGTTTCAATTCCGAGCGAAAGCGGGGTAACGTCAAGCAAAAGCACGTCTTTTACGTCGCCTTTCAGAACGCCGCCCTGAATTGCCGCACCGACTGCAACCGCTTCGTCAGGGTTTACCGCGCGGCTTCCTTCTTTGCCGAAAATCTGCTTTACGATTTCCTGCACTTTCGGCATACGGGACGAACCGCCGACAAGCAACACTTCATCAACTTTGTCCGCCGTAATTTCCGCGTCCTTCAGCGCCTTAATGCACGGCTCTTTTGTCGCCTGGAACAGGTGGTCGGTCATCTGCTCAAACTGCGCGCGCGTCAGCGACTTCTGCAAATGTTTAGGGCCGCTTGCGTCCGCCGTAATAAACGGAAGATTGATGTCCGTGCTTGTCTGCGCGGAAAGTTCGATTTTCGCTTTTTCGGCGGCTTCGCGTAAACGCTGCATCGCCATCGGGTCGCCGGAGAGGTCGATTCCCGAATCCTTTTTGAATTCCGCAATAAGCCAGTCGATAACGCAGCGATCCCAGTCGTCTCCGCCGAGGTGCGTATTTCCGTTCGTCGATTTGACTTCAAAAACGCCGTCGCCGAGTTCCAAAATCGAAATATCGAAAGTACCGCCGCCTAAATCGTAAACGGCAATCGTCTTGTCGTTTTTCTGATCCTTATTAAATCCGAACGCCAAAGATGCGGCGGTCGGCTCGTTGATAATGCGCTTTACGTCAAGCCCCGCAATTTTTCCGGCATCCTTTGTCGCCTGCCGCTGCGAGTCGTTGAAGTAGGCGGGAACGGTGATGACCGCTTCCGTAACTTCTTCGCCAAGATAATCTTCCGCCGTCTTTTTCATCTTTTGCAGAATGAACGCGCTGATTTCCTGCGGACTGTACTGCTTTTTTTCGCCGCTCTGCTCGATTTCAACGCGGCAGTCCGCGCCGTTATCGACGACCGTATACGGCAGTTTCGTCGCCTCTCCCTGCAATTCCCCAAAGCGATGACCAATAAGGCGCTTTACCGAATACACGGTGTTTTTCGGGTTGGTAACCATCTGGTTTTTTGCAGGCTGTCCGACAATACGGTCGCCTTTGGACGTAAAACCGACGATAGACGGCGTTGTGCGTCCGCCTTCAGAGTTCTGAATGACAACCGGTTCGCCGTTTTCCATGACGGCAACGCATGAATTCGTTGTTCCAAGGTCTATACCGATAATTTTTCCCATTTTCTATTCCTCCTAAGTCAAAAAAAGTTGATTTTAAATAAAGCCGGACATTCCGGCTTATAAATTATTCATTTGAAGACGCCGGCATCGTTACCGTAACTTTTGCGTGCCGGATAATTCTATCTTTAAGCTTGTAGCCTTTCAGATAGATTTCTTTTAAGACCGGCTCGGAAACGTCTCCTTCTTCGCTCCGTAACGCCTCGTGTTCTTCAGGACAAAACGGCTCGCCCGCCTTGCCGAAACTCGTAAGTCCGTACTTTGTCTCAAGCATCGACACGAGCGCGGTATTGATCATCTTGATGCCGTCGGCAATCGACTGCGCGTCAGTCGCCGTAGCCGCAGCGTCAACCGTGCGGTCAAAGTTATCAAGACTTTCAAGCAAATCCGCAAGCAGAT
The DNA here is from genome assembly GCA_963539635.1 of uncultured Treponema sp. Classification (GTDB taxonomy): domain Bacteria; phylum Spirochaetota; class Spirochaetia; order Treponematales; family Treponemataceae; genus Treponema_D. Next base: position 3,059 of record CAUTOZ010000127.1, on the reverse strand, counting down.
TGGAATTGGCGTACTCGACAGCCTCAGCCTTTTCTTTTATGACGCGCTTACGGTAATTGTCAAAGTCCGCCGCACGACGCAAAAGCTGGTCTTTCAGTTCCGCGTTTTCTTTTTCAAGCTTTTCGATTTTCTCTTTGTCTGAAAGTTCAGCCTCCGCGCTGTTTTCACGCTGGCCGTCCGGCATTTCAGGTTCGCGCTCCTTTGCCGCGGTTTCGCCGCTTGTGTCTGCGGCATTCTGCGTGTCGGGCGCTTTTTCTTCAGTGGATTCAGTCATTATCTCCATCCCATCTCTTATTTTATTGCCACTAAGATAATAAGCGAAAAATAATTTCGTCAACAAATAAAAATAAACCTGTCCGGAAATGGGAACTTTTCAGATGAAGGATTATTTCCATCGAGTTTTTGCCATTCAGCAAAAACTCAAAGAGGGCGGAGCAATCTTTTAAGAAATGCAATAGCTGCCTGCAAAACTCGGGTAAAACGGCATTATAGATGATTGACAGTAAGAAACGAATCAAGAGCATGTGCGACAGAATGATTGATTTGGCGTGTGAGATTCTTTTTTATCAAATGAGGCAGCCGGCGACGTGAAAAAGAAAGTCTGCTGTCCGCTCAATAATTGTACTGATATTTACTTTGAACACTGCCGCCGTCTTAAATCTCTGTCATAGAATAAAGGGGTTTACTTGGATTTAAAGGCAATTAGCTATAACAGAATTGCTGCATAAAACAGCAGTCTTCTCAGTTCCCTTCCTCATTTCATCCCAAAACAGCCTTAATCCGGCATTTTAATGGAGTTCGGCGGGCGGTAAAATGGGGTTTGAACGCCGCAACTGTGTTGCCGCCTGCGAAACTTTGCCAATGGCAATCTTGTGAAAAATAGAGCCCGGCGGGGGAGGGGGGCAGGAAACCTTCTCCTTCGCTGGGATACTTTCTCTGAGGCGGCAGACTGAGACTTTCTCTTGTTTTGCGGCTCTGCAATTCCCTTTTATAATCGTAGGAAATCCGGTATAGTCTGACACGACTTTAGCGGCGTATAAAAGCGCCGCTCTGATTTTTCTTAAGGAGATTTTGATGGACGATAAACTTGAAGCAAAAGTAAAGGCGGTGCTTGATATGTTCCGGCCGAACTTGCAGGCGGACGGCGGCGATATGGAATTCGTGTCGCTTGATAATCAAAACCGCGTTCATTTGCTGTTGACGGGGGCGTGCGGAAGTTGTCCGATGGCGCTTATGACGTTGAAGATGGGCGTTGAACGTTATTTAAAAGACGCTGTGCCGGAAGTTACGGAAGTTATTCAAGATAACGCGCCGGATATGGGATTTTAGACGGACAGGCGAGGGATAAAATGCAGATAGCAAAAAATGCGGTTGTAAAAATTCACTATACGTTGTGCGACTCAGAAGGCAACGAAATCGATTCTTCTGCCGGTAAACCGCCGTTGGAGTATATCCACGGAACGGGAATGCTCATTCCGGGACTTGAGGCAATGCTGGAAGGCAAAGAAGCGGGCGCAAAATTCAAAGCGGTCGTCGAACCAAAAGAGGCGTACGGCGAATACGACAAAAAACTGATTGCCGAGGTGCCGCGCTCGCAGTTCGACTCGGATGCGCCGATTGAAATCGGTATGTCGTTTCAAGCGGGAACGAATGACGGCGGCTCGATGCTTGTCCGCGTTATCGGCATAAACGACGACGTTATCACCGTTGACGGCAATCATGAACTTGCCGGAATGCGGCTGACGTTCGACGTGGAAGTTGTCAGCGTAGGCGAACAGGATTTTTCTTCGTTCGATGACGACTACGAGGAAGGCGGATGCGGCTGCGGCGGAGGGTGCAGCGGTTGCAGCGGCGGATGCGGCTGCAGTTGGTAGGAAAACTCAATAGTCATCGCGGCGTATATTGTGCCGCAGGGGAGAGTGCGCTGTGCGCACTCAGATTACGAGCGCAGTAAAACGGTATGGCAGGCAGAGCGGCAGGCGGCGTTTCCGCTTTATCGACAATGCAAGGTGGCTAAATTTCATTCCCGCTAAAAACCAAAAGATTTATCACATCCTGCAGCAAATGGTTTGACAGTCAGCAAAAAGATGAATATATGCAAGGGGCTTTTAGACGAAAAGAAAGAACTATAACTCATACCGCCGACAAGCCGGCAGTTCTAAAGAAAATGAGAGCGCGCTTCTCCCTGCAAATTACCAATTAAAGTTTAAAACTTCCTCGCCTCCTCCGCATGCCTTTCAATACGAGCCTTGATATTCTTGTGCAGGCGGTATCCCCGTGCCATCATTCAAACTTCGTCTTTCTCCGTCCGCCCCGCCCAATGATTCTTCATAAACTCTGCCTCTCCCATTATAACAAACCGTTTCTTGCAAATTTTACGGACGTTTATATAATCCCGCTTCATAACTTCACTATCGCTAAAGGAGTATTGCAGGATATGAGCGCAAACGGCAACTTATCCGCTGTCCGGACGGGACAGAGGCAATCGGAGAGAGCGAAAAAAAGTTCATCAATAAAAGTGCAATTTACGGTACAGGCGGCAATGACGATTATACTTTTGTTCGGCTGTTTTATCATTTTGTTTTTTATGAACCGGCATAAGCGGACTCTCATTAAATTGCAGACGGAGCAGGAACGGTTGATGCTTGCGGCAATTGAAATTCAGCAGACGTCGCAGGATTTGACGCGCTTATCCCGTCTGCTCGTGTTAACCGGCAGTAAACAGTACGAGGATAAATATTACAACACGCTGCGGTGGCGGAACGGCGAAATTGCGCGTCCAACAAACAGCAGCGTTCATCTGTATAAAGGAAAACAAATCAGTCAGCGGGACTTGCTTGCAGCGCTCAACTGCAAACCGGAGGAACTTGACATCTTGAACAAGGCGTTTGCAGTTTCGAATGAATTGGCGCTCGTGGAAAAGCAGGCGATGGAGTCCTTTAAGGCGAAAACTTATGTTTTCGGCGTGCGTGAAATACGGGCGGACGAGAGCGCAGAAGATTTTGCGGCGCGGATTTTACAGACGACGACTTTTTTGCATTCTGCGATATGCTCTCCGC
>CAUTOZ010000126.1:0-5576 GCA_963539635.1 uncultured Treponema sp. | reverse complement strand
TAATTACCGTTCGGAGCGGAATATCTGCAATCTTTACAGCGAAACTTTTTACGACGGTCAATTGATTGTACGCGATGAAATAAACGGCTTAAAGCAGCATGAATTCGACTTTTTTAAGTCGAGCGTTGTGTGGTTTGATACGGGTAAATTGGCGAACAAAGAAGATGAGCAAAAAGGAACAGGCAAGATAAATCGCTGCAACGCAAAGATTATTAAAAGTGCGCTTACTCAACTGTATGAGCATATCAAGTCGAATAATTTGAACTACGATTTGGGCATTATAACGCCGTATAAAGCGCAAAAAGAGCTGCTTTCGCGAGAGATAAAGCCGAAAGACTTTGACGGTTGTACGGTTGATATCGGAACCGTCGACAGTTTTCAAGGAAGCGACCGCGATATTATCATTTACGACTGCGTACGTTCGTCTAAAGGCAACCAAAAGGCGAAGATCGATTTTATTGCGGATGAAAAACGTTTGAACGTATCGCTTTCGCGGGCGAAAAAGCTTTTAATCATAGTCGGCGATATGGACTTTTTATACACTGCTGGCGTTAAAGACAAAAACAATCCTTTTGCGGATATCATTCAGTATATTCATGCGCATAAAAAAGACTATCATATAATGGAATTAGGAGCGAACAATGGCAAAGAAGAAAAATAAACCAAAGAGTGAATTTACGCCGGATCTAGAAATGCTCTCGCATAAATACAGCGATTTTTATGATGGCTTTATACTGTATGATGCGCGGATGATAAATTATCCGGTGTACAGAACAAAAGTTTCGTACATGGCAACACAGATACAGGAATTGCATCCGATTGTTTTAGGAATTTTAAAAATTATCAACTATTTGCAAAAAATAAAAACCGCTGATCGGTATGCGATACTTGCGCAGATAACGCAGATGGATCCTGATATTCTTGCAGGAATTATAGCCGAGTTCAGTACGAAAGGCTATTTGAAGCAGGAGACGGAACTTGCGCTTACCGAAAAAGGCGAAGGAGCGCTGCAAAAAGAGAATGAAAAGATTATCGAAGCGCGTACTTCCTATCTTGTATTTGACGGCGTCTTGGGAACGGTTTTGGCTGCTGCAGACAGCGCAAAAGAGATTCCGCTTGAACGAGAAGCTGACAAAGATGTATTTGAGTTTAAGCCGGATTTTAAAGCGCGTCCCAGAACAGAATGGCTTGATGATGAGTTTGAAGGCGAAAAGACGTTGCGGCAATGCGTGACGGAAGGGATAAAAATCTGTGTGGAAAAGTCAGAATACGTAATAGAAGAAATCGTATCGATTGACCCGAGCAAGTTTTTCAAAAAATACTTTTGTCTTTTTTATAAAAACGCAGATGAGGAAGAAAAAATTCTTGTTATAAATCATCAATATGGAATAGATGCTGAGTCTACAAAGCTGTTTGACAGATTATTAAGCAAGCAAAAGTTTATTGATAACGTCAATCAATCGGCAAAAGCGTTTATAGAAAATAAACAAAAATTTGAAGCGGCAACCCCCAAAGTGATAACACAAGTGCTGGATAATAAGTTTGATTTGACAGAAGGGAAAGTATTGGAAGTATGGGAGCATAAAAAATATTTCAAACATATTTTGAATGCTGCAAAAGAGGAAATTTATATTCAGTCTCCATGGATAAGAAAAGAAATTTTGGATATCTACAAAACTGATATTGAAAATGCCATTAAGCGCGGCGTAAAAATCACCGTGAAATACGGAATGAAACCGAGAAACAGGTTTGATAAAGTAGGAATCGATACGGATTCTTCTGAGTATTTTAAGACGCTTGATAAAAAATTCTTTAAGCTTATAAGAAGCGACGATCATTCAAAGCTTATCATTTGCGACAATGATTTTATGATAATGGGAAGTTTTAACTGGCTGAGTTTCGGCGGCGGCAGAGATGGGGAAGCCGCGAGAGGAGAAGCATCTACGATAAATAAAAATAAAGATGAAATAAAAAAGCAAAAAGAAAAGTTTTGCTGAGAAACAGTACCGGTTCAGCCTTTAAGAAAAAGGAAGACACCCACAAAATGGCGGAAGCGAACAAAGCGTTTGCGCATTACCGCTGGTAGGTTATTTCAATATGCAAAAAGCGTCCGCTTGCAATACGGCGGGCGTTTTTTATTTTAACGGGGGCAGCATTTTTGCCGCACTGCGTCCTGCTGGCTTTGCCAAAACTGAGGAACTTTCGTTCATACGCTTTCTGTATGTACCCGTACACTCCGCCTTTCCCGTCAAACCTTTTTTTATACCGTCAGTTGTGCTATAATGCGCACATGCTAACAAGGGAACTGGATTCCAAACTTGAACTTTCAAACGACGGACAGCTTTCGTTTTTTTTTATAGGCACCGGCGGCGCATTTTCAAAAAAGTATTTTCAAAATAACCTGCTGATAATCAAAGGCAGCGACCACGTACTCGTCGATTGCGGGACGTTGTGTCCCCTTGCCCTCACTGCATTCAATGCGAAAATTACCGATATTACGACTTTTTTGATTACTCATTCCCATGCAGACCACGCAGGCGGACTGGAAGAAGCCGCTCTGATGAATATGTACGTTACCCGCCGCCGTCCCAAGATGATAATCACCGACGAATACAAAAAAATCCTGTGGGAAAAGACGATAAAAGGCGGCTGCGGTATCCGCGGAGAAGACGGACTACCCAAATACATGACGTTTGACGACTATTTTGAACAAGTCCGTCCCGTGGAGTTGACTGGAACGCCGCGTCCCATGTTTGAAGTTACGCTCGGTTCTCTTAATCTAAAACTTTTCCGCACCAAACATCTATTTTTAAGTACCGACACGTGGGAAAATTCGTTTTATTCGCTGGGGCTGGTCGTAGACGACCGCATTGTGTTTACGGGAGATACAAAAGCGGACTTTGCGCTTGTTGACTGGCTCACGCGCGATTTTAATCCCGAAGTCATCTTTCATGATGGACAGATGGGAACAAACGCCGTTCACGCTGGGATTGCCGAATTAAAAAACTTCCCCGCCGCAATCAAAAATCGAATGTATCTCTGCCACTATGGAGATGCAGACCTCGCCCGCGAAGATGAAATTAAAGCGCTCGGCTTTGCAGGACTGGCAAAACGCGGCGTATATTACGATTTTTAGGACAGATAGGGAAAGTGGGAATGCGCAATGGCGTTCGTTATTGTATCGCGCATCTTACCGCAAAGAAAGTTCTTAAGTACCGTTTCCTGCGAGATTTTGCCGAACGGCAAAATCTCGTGCGACCGGCACTCCATTAAATCTGCAGCCCTCCGTTCTCTGCGGTCGCAGATGACCCATATGCGATTCGAACGCACTACCTGCCGCTTAGGAGGCGGCCGCTCTATCCAGCTGAGCTAATGGATCAATAGCGCGATAGTACTTAAAAAAGCCCTTTCCTGCAAGCGAGAGAGAAAAAAAAGCCGTGAAAATTGTAGGCGGCATGGGAGATCGCAGCGGCGTACAGCAGTGCGGACGTGCCGCAGGCGACAAGGGAAATACGTTTAAAAGATTTAATTTCAGTTGCCGTTCACACAAGATTGTGCGTACTGCAAAACGTGCGGAAAATAAAGTTCTGAGGACGATAAAACCGGTCTTATATAAAAAATTATGTTTCTGTCCGCTTCCTGTTTTGGCTGCGTGAACCTCGCGGGGAATATAGTCTGCAAAAGGAGCCGCCGCAGACCGCACGGACTTTCAGTCATTGTAGTGTCGTGCGCCGTTTTTGTGCGTTCGTATGGGGACGACGCGGCAGCGGTCTCTTTGCAAAGTAAAAAATATTGTATAAAATCGTAAACAGATGTCATGGTTACAAAATATCGGATTTACAAGTTATTTTTTCTTTTAATTACGTTTTCAGGGGCAGTTTACGGAGAGTCTTTTCGGGTACGGAAATTGTTTCCCGTTAAGGTTTCCGGAAGCGATACGGCGGAGCAGACGCTTACAATCGGCATCAATGACAGCGTCGCTTTGTTTATGCCGCAGGATTCACGCTATCTTGAGGGCGTCGAAATTAAAATGCAGATACCGCAGGAAATTTCTGCGTGGCGAGATTCGGTCGCGTGTTCCCTCTACGACAAAATAAAGCCGGTCCCGTCGGAATCGCAAATTGACTATTCAGGGACGCGGATATTCGTCAGCGCACTGCCGTCAAAACTCTCGTGGATTTTGCACATTCCGCTCAACAGCGCCAACACGCTTAAAGACAATCAATACATATCGAAAGTCGGGGTCGTTCCCGACGTAAAGACTGGATACACATTTTTGCGTTTTCAACCCGCAATGAAAGGAATTCCCGAAGAGACTTTTAATGCAGCGCTTAATTTGACTATCAAACCGCTTTTGATAAACAAGGGAATGCTTACGCTTGCTGTTAAGCCGCCTGTCGGTTTTGACTTTCCGTATTCGGTTTTGATTGACGATAAGCCGATTGAAAATACTTCGCATCTCTTGCTTGAAGCGGGAATGCACACGCTCAATATTCAATCGGACGACTACCGCGCCGAAATGCGCTCTGTTTTAATCGAGCAGGCAAAGACTTCTGAATTGTTGATTGAACTAAAAAGCCTTGCCCCCACACTTATTGTTACCGCTCCTGACAACGCCGAAATTTTTTTTGACGATGCGCCGTATAAAAAAACGCATACGCCGACGATTGTCGATGAAGGCGAACACCGTCTGCGTTTTATCATGGGCGATTACGAAGTTATCCGCACGCTTACCATTCATAAGGGCAAGGCGTACACTGCAAACCTTTTCGTCGATTTAAAAATTACAGAAGAATAGCTGCCGGCGGTTGGTACGGGAAATGAAAGGATATAACGAGGTACCGCCGACACGCATGTGTCTGCATTTCGCAAGAGGAGGGAGATACATGTGTACTAAAATGATGTTTGGGACGACGCGGCAATACGGAAACGGGCGGCTTCGCACTTTGAAAGCGGAGGAAGGTCGGACTGGTGCGGTGAAATTTGAAAGACACAATAGAACTGCTATCCTTCCATGTTTTTGCCGACAGCAAAAATATGCGTAAAACAAGACTTATATGACACGGCAATGGAGCGCGCGCGGTTATCTTTTTTTAATCATCATACCCCAAATAACTTTCATTGGTCTGCCTAATCCCAAATTCAAATTGAGGTCGTTGAAGACACCTCCTTTTATAGTTCTTGGCAGTGGGAGCTATAATAAACCAGTTCGGAAACTTCCGTTTCAGAACTGGATACCTTGAAATACGAGTTTCAAATTGTGCTATCTGTACGGTTTGAAACTCGCAAACCTGTTCGACAACGAAGTTGTAGAACAGGTCTACTGTCATAATGCGGCGTTAAGATAACCGATTGTCTTCCGCCCTTTTTTCTCCATTCTTTCTGAAATGCTCCCGAAACTATGCGGACAACTTGCCGGTCAATTACCGATGTAAAGTCCTCAAGGACAACGGCTTTTTCATCGGACGGCAAAGAAATGAGTGTGAACGCTGCAATTCTCTTTCCGTCCTTCTCAAGTTTTCCTGCTGCAAACTCGCAGTAAATCTCGTCTATTTTCTTCTATAAAAGCGAAGCGG
>CAUTOZ010000125.1:0-5674 GCA_963539635.1 uncultured Treponema sp. | reverse complement strand
TTTTAGAGGTTCCCTTATTTCATTCTTGGACTTACTTGTGACGGGCGTAAGGAAGTGCTGTCGCTTGCCATAGGCGAAAATGAGAGCGCCAAGTTCCGGCTGAACGCTCTTAATGAGCTTGGAGTGCAGGATGTTATGATCATCAGCGCTGTATGGTTCACATGGTCCGCAGCACCTTGAAATACGTCGCATCAAAAGACATGAAATCTTTTGCCTCCGACCTAAAGAGTATTTACAATAGGAAGCTGTCTTTAGTGTTTTACTCTTGATAAAAAATCAGCAGTATTTTATTTTCAAAAAATAAACAGTAGCTGTCAGCTGCTCGCGGGATATACCCGCGTTAAAACTTTTTATCGCAGCCTACTGAATTTACAGAAAGGACTTCACAGGCTCTCCCCTTCAATTCCAGTTTTGCACGTTTTGCCCTCAAAGAAAACGTGTGCGGGCAGAATCGCATTTCATCGTTCAAATTTTATTTTCCGCCGCCCGCCGTTTTCCTCCAGCCCTGCCTCCGCTGCATCGTTTATGCTCATCTTTCACTATTGGCGGTTCCGTTAAGTCTGTCGAACTCGTTTGCTTTTTCCGCCGGTATTCATCCTTCAAGTCTGCGTCCCGTAACCTGGTAGCGGGCAGCACCTCCGTTACGTCTTTCTGTCCGTGTTCTCAGCGTCTGCCCGAGTATTTTGCCGCGGACAAGGTGTGCAAGAGGCAATAACGGAATTTCCGTTATAAGCCTCCTTTTTCTGCCCAACAAAACCAACCGCAGGCGGCACCTCCGTAAAATCCTTTCTGACTTTATTTTTCGCGCCGTTTGCCGCAGAACAAACGCAGTTTCTGCGATTTTTGTCGAAAGACAAAAATTGACTTGGCGGGACTCCGATGAAACAACCGTACAAACCCGCAATCGCCTAACCGTTATTGAGGCGTAAAAACCGACACCGGATACTGAAACACCCGCAATTCAAATTCCCCGGCCGCCGCAAGCAGATGGTCGAAAATGTCGGCTTGAATCGCTTCGTATTCGTTCCAGTCGGTGGTGGCGGTAAAAACGTAAATCTCAAGCGGAAGACCGGTCGCGCCGGGTTCGAGTTGGCGCACCAGAAAGGTGAGGTCTTTGCGGATAGTCTCAAGGCTTTGCAGATACTTTGTGATGTACATACGAAACGTGCCGAGATTCGTCAGACGGTTGTCGTTTAATGGGTGCTCGACGGCAGGCGAGTACGTTGCGTGAAGCGATTCTTCGATTTCAGCAAAATAGGATTTAAGCAGATTGATTTTTCCAGTCCGTTCGCGCAATTCCTTGTTCATAAAATGTACCGACGACACGTCGATAAAAATTGAACGCTTAATGCGCCGTCCGCCTGTTTCCTGCATTCCCCGCCAGTTGCGGAAGCCGCTTTGCATAAGGTCGTGCGTCGGCACAACGGAAATGGTTTTGTCCCAGTTCTGGATTTTGATAGTATGCAGGGCGACTTCCGTTACGTCCCCGTCAGCATCGTATTTCGGCACCGAAATCCAATCTCCCTTCCGCACTAAATCGTAGGACGCGATTTGAAGGCTTGCGACAAACGACAAAATAGTTTCGCGAAAAACGAGCAGGAGGACTGCGGTCATCGCGCCGATACCGCTCAACAACGTCCACGGGGACTTTCCGCTGATTGTTCCCGCTGCGATAATTGCCGCCGCGATGTAGGCAAGCAAAATAAACACTTGAATGTAACTGCGGTACGGCTTTCCGATATAGCGCGAGTCGTTTTCGGTAAAGGCTGCAAGACCGTCAAGCATATCGTGAATCAACTTGATGACAATCCAGATGACGATAAGCCCGCCCGCTTTGCGGAAAAACGAGCCCCCGAAAAGAATCGCTCCGTCGGAGATGAGCGCGCCGCTTAAAAAATTGAATGCAAAAGCGAACGTCAAAAGCGAAAGCCGTTCGAGCCGTACATACTTAAATAAATAATTGTCGAGCTGCGTCTTTGTCTTTCGCGTCAGCCGTTCAAGGATTTGCCGCACAACCGTGTTGAGCAGTTTTCTGACGATTGCATACGCGACCGCCGCCGCTGCCAAAACCGCCGCGCACAAGAGTACGTCCTTATAGTAGAATAAACCGAGCGCCCGCTCTGCAAGCGCAGTCAAAATCTCACGCATATATCCTCCATACACTTTAGCCGGCAGCCGCCGTTGTGCCCACCGGACTGTCTAGACGCATACTAACAGACTTTACGCAGGGAATGCAAAGGGGGGAAGATAATTGGGAATGAGGAGGGCGTAATGAGGAATTGGCAGGCGGCTGCGGGCGGAGGAGCGATACGCATACAAAAAAATGTTATACGAGACAGATAAAAGGGATTTACGCATGCTGCAAGTTTTCTCACTGAAAACATGAGAGGATATGAGAGTTTTGGCAACTTTTTCGTATGCGAAATCTCATGCGGGCGGAATGAAGTCTTATCCGGGAAAAGAAGCAACGACCGCCCGCAGCATTACGAATTAAGAATTAGTCAACCGTACACAGCCGTAAGGCGCGTCTTTGAAGTCCAAAAATGCTTCGATAAACGCTGCCGTCTTAGGGTAAAGGCCGGCAATACGGCGCGGGCTGGGCATTCCATTTTCTTGCACGAGCGGATTTATCCACCGCTGTTTTACGGCAAGATTGACGCAAAAGCAGCCGCGTAAAGGCTCGTCGCTTCGGATAATGTCCGTCATGCGCACAAACGTGCGGTACAAGGCGCAAAACTCCGCGTAGGCGGCGCGTTCGGCAGCAGCCGTTTTAACAGATAAAACAAGCGCATCGTCATCGTTGTTGGCAGAAAATGCGCCGCTTGTGCTGTTGCGAGACTCTCGTCGTGCAGCACTGTCGAACCTGCGCATAATTTGTGCTTCCGAAAGCGCGTACAGGTCGTCCGGCAGAATGATTTTCGCTTCTTCCGCACACGAAAGTATGCGCGCCAAAAGTTGCAGCGTCAGTTTGTTTTCGTTGAGCTGCAAAACGTGTCCCGTTTCAAGAAATTTCTCCGTGTAAAACGCCGCCGCTTCCGTATCGGTAAAACCGAGTTCATCCAGTCCGTCCTCATTCCGCAGGATTTTTATGCAGCCGTACACGCGCGCAACTTCTTCAAGCGTCCAACTGCCGAGCAGCGCCGCGCCCGAGGGAAACATATATTCGAGCCGGTCGGCAGAAAGACGGGGAAGGTCATTATCGGCGACAGGATAGACGTGATAGTCGCAGATTTTTTCGACGGGAATGCCGCTTCGCTCTAAAAGCGCGCAAATCTCTTTTGACGAGCGGATAACGGCTTCGGTGCGGTTTTCGGTGGACGTCTGCGTCAAATGGTCGCCGTTTTTAAAGTCGATGACGTGGCTGAACGCAGGCGTTGCAATATCGTGGAACAGCGCCGAAAGCGTTTGCACAGTGTCGCGCGTAAAATGCCAGACGATGAGCGCGGCGCCTGTGCTGTGGTTGAGCCGCGAATAGTAAAAACGGTTTTGATACAGCGGCGTCCAGTCAGTGCCGCACAAAAGCCCCGCGCCGCTCAAGCGCTGCATTGCAGGCGTGTCGAGGTAATCCTGCAAAAAATCAGGAACGTCCGGCGACAAAATTGCATGATACGCCGCGATATCGAATGCGCGTTCCGCCCCATATTTTGCAAGCAGACTTTTCCAGTCAGTCTGTTCCGGATAGCTCAAAAGATGCGCCGTGTTTTCCCGCGCCGTCATTCGCCGTCTCCGCATTTTCCGCCGACGATTGCAACGTCAAGCCGATTAAACGGAATGGAAATTGCCGCTTCGTCAAACACTTTTTTTATCGCGATAAAAACGTCGTTTTTTGTTTGCAGCAGGTCTTTGGGATTGAACCAGACGGCAAGCGTCACATTGATGCCGCTGTCGCCAAAGCCGTCGAACCATGCGCTTGCGGAAGGCTCTGCGAGTACTGTCGGGCAAAGCGCAGGAACTTTTTGCAGCGCGTCGAGCGCAGTCCTCATGTCGGATGCGTAGTCGATTGAAACTGCAAACGTCATGCGCCGCTTGTCGAAAAAACTATTATTCATAAAGTTAGAATTGATAATCGTCGAATTCGGGATGCGAATCATTTGATTATCTTTTGTGTGCACTTTGACCGAAAGCAATCCCACCGAGTCGACTGTCCCCGCCTGTCCTCCGACTGTGATAAAGTCGCCGACTTTCATCGTCTTTTCGCCGAGTACAAACAGCCCGCTGATAAGATTGCTCACTGACGTCTGCGCCGCAAAACCAATTGCAATGCCCGCAATGCCCGCCGCGCCCCAAATCGCCGAAAGTTTTATGCCGAAAAGCGTCAGCACGTACATGATGACGATGACGTAAAATGCGTAGTTGATGATTTTCTTGACTATCATACGCTGCTGCACGCCGAAACGTTCGACGGGAATACGTTTGACCGCATGCCGTATCATCGCAAAAATCACATATATAAGCCCGATGACGATAAGCGCTCCGACTGACTTAAACAGATTTTCCCATGTAATATACGTTTTTACAAAATCCGCAAACTGCACGCCGACCTTTCCGACCGTCTCATTCGCCGCCGTCGCCGCCGCATCGCTTACCGCGTGCGCCGCTTCCGTTATGTCGTTCATAGAACCCCCAAATGTACTGGGTGATTTATAATGGTTAATCAGGAATTTGTAAGGGGGGGGGGGCGGCAGAGAATGGAATTTGACAAATGGAACTTTGTTCCCGCCCGCTGTAAGTTTTCTTTCGAAAACTTACGGGAAAACATAGATGAGCGCTGTACCGCTCAATCTGCAAACATAGTAATAATCGTTCACCGCCTCCCGCTGAAAGTTTTCTTCTGAAGACCTTCAGGAAAACAGCGGCGAGGTGAATTGCTGCAGAGCGGCAATCCGTATTGACTGGAAAGGCGCGTTTTGATTCTGAGTCGCGTTGTATGACGACGCGAGAATGCGCCGACGCAGCAAGTTTTTTTCGAGCGGACTCTGACTAGCGAAATGCAGTTGGAAGACGGCAAACGGAGTTTAGGTGCTGTAGCGCAATTTGCGGGCGGCAAACAATATTTGCGCTGCATAATGGGGCTTGAGGGCGGCAAATAACATTTGAACGACGAAACAGCGTTCGCGGAGCCTTTGAAGTCCTTTCTGTAAAATCAGTAGACTGCGGTAAAAACTTTTAATGTAGGTATATCGCGCGAGTAGCTGACAGTTACTGTTTATTTTTTTAAAAATAAAATATTGCTGATCTTTTATCAAGAGTAAAACACTAAAGACAGCTTCCTTGGGAAGCTGGCTTTTTTTATAGATCAGTAAAGCAGGCGCCCCTCGTACATTATGCACATTTGTCCGTAAGACTGTCCCCAGTTGTGAATCGGCTGAGTCCATTTTTTGTTGCTTCAAAAGTTGCAAGATACAAAGCTTTCAGCAGAGTCGGTCGCTTGGGAACACACTGCGCCGGCGCTTCCTGTTTTCGGTAACTGGAATTCAGGCTTTCAATCGCATTCGTGGTGTAAATGATTTTCCGGACATCCTTAGAGAACTTAAAAATAGGCGCGACAACATCCCAGTTTTCTATCCAGCGTTTCATGGAGGCAGAATATTTGGCGTACCATTTTTCAACAACCCGCTGGCGAGCTTTCTGCCCTTCGTCTTCGGAAATCGCATTGTAAATAGTCTTTCGGTCG
>CAUTOZ010000124.1:0-5775 GCA_963539635.1 uncultured Treponema sp. | reverse complement strand
TAGCCAACATTGTACTCCTCCTTAAGAGTATCATTTTTTGTCAGCCATTTACACAGAAAATTTTACAGGGTCCTATATTCGTTCCCATAGTGATTTCGATTTATTTATTTCTTCCTGTAGATTTTATTTGGTTTATTATTTCTAGTCTTATAATTGGAAGTATAGAATCAGTATTTTTTCTGGTTAAGCTAAAAAAATATAAGAAAATCGGTATATTAGTCTCAATTGTTGCAATATCCTCTTTGATATTATATTTAAAATTTACGTATTAAGAATTAGAAATTATGAATGAAAGCAGTGTGCATTTATTTTCCGTGATAGTTGATGAGCGGCAGACTCTGCGGTGGGCGGCGACTGTGCGATAGTATCGTTATAAGACGGAAATGTGCTTGACGGGCGTGAACATCGCCTGCGCCGGATAGAAGCGGAACTTGCAAGCGTTGTATGCCGCTTCAAAAATAAAATGAATAAGTATGACTTATGTTTGCCATCGGCGTAATTCCTCTCCAGTTTTTAAATTTAGTTTTTCCTGTCGGCGAATTGAAAGTGATAGTCGATTACGAATACGGTTTGCGCCCTTGTTTGTTATTTGAGTGCGCCGAAGCGGCAGCGTTTTATGCAGTCGCCGCAACGGATGCATTCGCGATCGTTGACTTGGATTGTATCCATTTGGCACGGTCCTGTGCAGGCGTTGCAGTGCGTACATTTTGAGATGTCGAGTTTGATGCCGAATACTGCGGTTTTGTTGAAAAACGAATAGATTGCGCCGAGCGGGCAAAAAAAGCGGCAAAATGGACGATACATAAAAATGCTCCAGACGATAAATGCCGTCGACAAAAGGATTTTCCATGAAAAAAGGAAGCCGATTGCCTGCCGTAGTCCTTCGTTTGCGATGACAAGCGGAACTCCTGCGCCGACAGTGCCTGCCGGACAGACAAGTTTGCAGAAAAAAGGAGAGCCGATTCCTTTTTTGAAGTAAAAAATCAGCGGCAGAGCGACAACGAAAAGTCCGAGCAGGATATATTTTAAAAGCGAAACTTTCCGCGTGATTTTGAGCATTCGTTTTGTTTTTTTGATTTTTTTCGATGGGATTTTGTATAAAAGTTCCTGTACAAGTCCCACAGGACAGATGAATGAGCAGACGACCCGTCCGAGCAGGGTGCCGGTCAAAAGCAAAAAGCCTGTTACATAAAAAGGAATGCGCCCGTTGCCGATGGTGTTTTGCAGAGAGCCGAGCGGACAGGAACCGATTGCGCCCGGACAAGAATAGCAGTTCAGGCCGGGGACGCAACTGTGTTTGAGGGGTGAGGTGGAAATGGAGCCTGAAAACCAATGCCTGACGTCGGCATTGTATACGAGCATTGCCGTAAATTGAATCAATCTTCTTCTTATGCCTTGAACGTCAGCCAATTCCTATACACTCCATACAGATAAAAACGGCTTTCCGAAAGACAGCGACCGCATCTCCGCGTATTATGCCGACTGCAATAAAACTAAGCGCAAGGGCAATGAGCGAAATTTGCAGGATGTGCCGCTTTCGAAAAGATTTATTGTGCATAATATGCGCTTACAAAGTCTAAAAGCTGCGCCTTGCTCATCGCGCCGACGTGCCGTTTTTCAATAGAGCCGTCTGGAGAAATGAGAAAACTGCTCGGAATGCCTTGCACACGGTAAAGAGAGGCAACGTCGCCGCGGGCATCAAGTCCACCTTTAAACGTGTAGTTGTTTTTTGCCATAAATTGTGCGCGCGAGGTTTCTTCGTCGGAAATACAGACTGCAAGAAACTCAAGTTTTGAATCAGAATTGGCTGCAAGACTTTCTGCAAGCGCGTTCATTTCAGGAAGTTCTGCGCGGCACGGCGGACACCATGTCGCCCAAAAGTGCAGAAGCACTGCCTTTCCGCGTAAGTCGGAAAGTTTTACGGTTTCGCCCGTCGAAAGCATGAGCGAAAAATCAGGTGCGGCCTGCATCTTTGAAGCGGCGCCGGAATTTGTCGTTTTTTGCTTTGAGCAGGAAGCAAAAGGGACAAGGAACATTACAATCAATGCGAATAATAAGGTCTTCTGTTTCATGGACTTAATAATATAAAAGTTTGAAAGGGCGGGCAAGAAAAAAGAAATATTTTTTTCAGGCAGCGCGCGCCGTATGTCTTTTTCCTGAAGGCGAGCCCAAAGACTTCATGTTGCTGATCTCAGGACGAAAAGCGTAAATGAGGCTTGAGAAAAAAGTTAGTCGGTATTTTCACAGCGCGGAATGCGGCTTTTCCCGTCATGTTGTTAGTCTTTTTGCTTTTGCAGCCAGCGTTTTAAAGTGTTTCGCGCCGACTGGAAAGCAAGAGGGACTTTTTCAAGGTCTGCTTCAGAGCGTATGCGGACTTCACAAAAACCTGAAACTTCTTCTTCCTGCGTTTCAAGTACGGCGATAAGGTCTCCGACTGTGTTGAAGCAGTCGGGGAGGACGGCAGTAAAAAAGATGTCGCAGGTTTTGTAAGCGATGTTTTTGTATTCGTAATCGTTTGGAAACGAACACAAATATTCGACTTTTTCAAGGCGGAGTCCGGTTTCTTCAAAGCATTCGCGGATTGCCGCCTGCTCTGCGCTTTCATCGCGGTCGGTAAAGCCGCCGGGCAGGGCAAGATAGCCTTTGCGCGGTTCTTTTGCGCGTGTTTCCAAAAGGATTCCGCCGTATTTGTCGGCAATGACGACTGCAACCGCCGAGGCGACGTTATTGTACAGCGTAAAACCGCAGCGTGCGCAGACCCATTTTCTTTCATCGAAACAGCGGATTGTGCGTGCGCCGCATGACGGACAAAAGTGAAACTCATTTTTGTTCATTTGAAACCTCGAACCGTAAGCGCGTCCGCTAAAGCTTCCGCGCGCCGAATTGTTCTGATAATAAGCGGCACCAGCAAGGGCAGCATTGCGCGTATGCGCGAAAGGGCGCCTTTAGAATTTTTAAGCCCGCCGCGTACCAACTGCGTTTTGATAATGCTCTCCGCTTCATCCGTCAAAAGTGGAATAAATCTGAACATTATTTCGACTGTAACGGAAGCGTAGCGCACGGGGATTTTGAGTTTTTTTAAGGGAAAAAGCAGGTCTTCAAAGCCTGAAATAATGTCTTGTTCCGTCATTGACGAGCCGAATCCGCGCATGACGCACAGGGCGCTTTCGGTGTGCAGGAGGATTGCGAGGCAGGAAAACAGTTTTGACGGGGAGATGGTAAAAAACTTCCAGTGGAAGAAAATGCGCTCGCCGTCGAGCGGACGGGCAAAAATCATCTGGAAGACTGCAAAAAACGACAGGAACGGAATGACTTTTACCATCATTGAAAAAAGCCTCCTTCTGCCGCCTGATAAAAGCGCGTAGCCGATACTGGAAAAAAGCATGAGGATGCTTAACCGTGCAGAATTTACTGTCAGAGATGCGCTAAAGAGCGAAAGAAATAAAAGATATTTTACCGGCGCCGGAAGTTTTGCAAGCGGGGCGGAAGCGTTTGCTTTGCCGGTACAAGAGTTTGAAAAGTCCCGTATTGACTGTAAAAAAGATGTGCCTTTTTGCGGCGGCTGCACTTTTAGATTGACAGGGGAGGTTGCACTTTTTTGACAAATCGTTTTACGGTACAGCGCGGCGTTTTTTTCAGTAGGGGGAAAAAGCGTATCCGACACGATTGTGCCTTTTGCAAGACAGATAACGCGGTCGGCAAAGGCAGCTTCATCGGCATAGTGCGTCGAGTAGACAACGGTTTTCCCTGATTCGGCAAGGGTTTTGAGCAGCGTCATAATTTCGTGTTTTGCGCTGCCATCAAGTCCTGCCGTCGGTTCATCGAACAAAAGTATATCCGGATTGAGCGCAAGAATACCCGCGATTGCAAGACGGCGTTTTTGTCCGCTGGAAAGATAAAAAGTCCTCCGATCGGCAAACTCAAGAAACGGGAGAGATGCTGCATTCATCGCAGTTTTGACGCGCTCGATACAGTCTTTTCCGGTAATGCCTGCATTTTTTACCCCGAATGCAACGTCGTCGGCTGCAAAGGTTTCAAAAAGTGCGGCGTCGGCGTTTTGCTGCACAAGGGCAGCTCTCGTATCGGAAAAAACGGTGCCGCAGTCAGGCTCAAGAAGTCCCGCAAGAATTTCAAATAAGGTTGTTTTGCCGTCGCCTGATTTTCCGGTCAGGGCAGTCAGCGTTCCTTTATACAAATTGAATGAAATTCCGTCCAAAACGGCAGCGTGCTGATAGGAAAAGGCAATCTTTTGCGCCGAAAGCGTTATTTTTTCTGCCGGCGGGGGAGATGTCAAAGGTGTGCGGACGGTAAGCGGTTGTCCTGCAATTTTTTTTACGAGGGCAGGATTTTCAAAAAATTCCTTAACGCTGCCCTGCCATGCAAGTTTTCCGTTATCCATCACCATGACGTTTTGGGCACGGCGGACGGCTTTTATGTCGTGCGTAATATGAAGAATCGTCATACCTTGTGCATGCAGGCTGTCGAGGAGGGTAAGAATATGGTTACGCGCACTTTCATCAATCATAGTAAGCGCTTCATCAAGAATCAAAAACTGCACGTCCAGCGCAAGCATTCCGCTTAACGCCGCCTTTTGCAGCTGCCCCAAAGAAAGGGAAAAACAACTTTTGTGCGCAAATGCCGCCATGCCGACCGCTTTAAGACTTGTCTCTGTGCGGAGTTTTACTTCCTGCGCCGAAAGATTCATGTTTTCAGGTCCGAATGCGGTATCTTTTTCAAGCGTTCCGCAGATAATTTGATCTTTCGGCGACTGAAACACGATTCCGACGCGCACATTATCAAAACGAATCGTACCGTCCGCTTCCAAAAGTCCTGCGATAATGCGGGCGAGCGTACTTTTTCCGCTGCCGTTTTTTCCGGCAATAGCCGTGTACGACGCGCGTTTTATGCAAAAACTCACCTTATTTACTGCCGCAGTTTTTTCGTCAGGATAGGAATAAAACAGATTTTCAACAGTCAGAACGTTCATTTCGGGCATTGCCGTAAACCGTATGCAGTCATTTTTCTTCTATAAACTAAGCCGGAATTTAGTCTGCTTGGCGCATATTTAACGGAAGGTTCCGCCATTCATCGAGTTGGGCTTGAATCAATGCACGGCTTTCTTCCAGAAGGGCTGTCTGCGCGTCTTTTGTTTTGGGCGCAGGAAAGACTTTGAGGACTTTGACGCGGTATGAGCCGTTTTTGAGGCGCCGCATGATAGTACTGATGTCGCGGATTTGCCAGCCGCCGTCAAGAGCGCAGACTGCAACCGGAAGAAGAGAGGCTTCCGCGAGTTTTCGAAATCCTGCCGAATAAAACTTTCCGACGTTTCCGTCGCGCGTCCGCGTTCCTTCTGGGAACAACACGGGAATTTGATTTTTTTTGAGCGCACGTTTACCAAACGTTTCAACAACTTTCATCGCTTCCATGGGACTTCCGCGCCGGGGAATCATACAGTGCTCCTGCGCACGGAGCATCTCTGAAACAAGCGGAATGTGGCGCGAAAGGTTGTCTTTTGCAACGAACCGCAGTTCTTTATCGCGTAAAAAGTTCATATACGCGGGAATGTCAAAAAGGCTTTGATGATTGGAAATGATAATAAACTGCTCCGGCAAGAGTTTTTTTGAGCCGCTGTCGCCCAAAAACTGAAAATTTCTATAACACTTGAGGATTGCAAAAAAACGCGGGGCAAGTTGTTTAACGATATACTGAGAAATTGCGCGGCTTAAACGGATGCTGACAGGATAAGAAAAAATATTTAAGAGCGCCGGCAGCGAA
>CAUTOZ010000123.1:0-5787 GCA_963539635.1 uncultured Treponema sp. | reverse complement strand
CCGGCAAAAACGCAGTTTAAGGGCAAAAAGCAGATTTATAAGCGCAAGGACGAAGAGCAGTTCGACGACAAGTTCTTTGAGCAAAAGAAAAAGTCGGATACGCCTGTAAACGTCGTTCCAAAGTCAATCGACATAATGGAATCGATTTCCGTTTCCGATCTTGCGCGCAAGATGAACCTCAAGGCAAGCGAACTCATTGCAAAACTTATGGCGATGGGAATGATGGTTACGATTACGCAGTCTATCGATTCCGATACGGCAACCATTCTTGCCGGAGAATACGGCTGTGAAGTCAACCTTATAAGCCTTTACGATGAAACTGTTATCGAAAGCGATGCAGGCGATGAGGCGACAAAAGAAGCCCGTCCGCCGATTGTTACGGTTATGGGACACGTTGACCACGGAAAGACAAAGACGCTTGACGCGATACGCAATTCTCACGTTGCCGAAGGCGAGTTCGGAGGCATTACGCAGCATATCGGCGCGTATTCGGTTACGACGGAAAAGGGACGCATAACTTTCCTCGATACGCCGGGACATGAAGCGTTTACGATGATGCGGGCGCGCGGAGCGCAGGTTACGGATATTGTCGTGCTTGTTGTTGCCGCAGATGATGGCGTTATGCCGCAGACGATTGAAGCGATAAGCCACGCAAAAGACGCGAAAGTTCCGATTATTGTCGCAGTTAACAAAGTTGATAAGCCTGAAGCAAATCCCGACCGTGTAAAAACTCAGCTGAGCGAACACGGTTTGACGCCTGAAGAATGGGGCGGCGACACGCAGTACGTTCATATAAGCGCACTCAAGGGCGAAGGCATTGACGACCTCCTCGACGCAATTTTGCTGCAAGCTGAAGTGCTTGAGTTAAAGGCGAATTACGACTGCCGCGCTGAAGGAAAAATTCTTGAGTCGCGAATCGATAAGGGACGCGGCGTTGTGTCTTCAGTCATCGTGCAGCAGGGAACGCTTTCTCAAGGGGACCCGTTTGTCGCAGGCATCTATTCCGGACGTGTGCGCGCTCTCTTCAATGATTTAGGGCAGCGTATCGACTCTGCAGGTCCTTCTACGCCGGTCGAAATACTCGGAATGGAAGAAATGCCGAACGCGGGAGATCCGTTCCAGGTTACGGAGTCGGAAAAAGAAGCGCGGGCAATTTCCACCAAGCGGCAGGAACTCAAGCGTTTTGAAGACGCGAAAGCTGTCAAAAAGGTTACGCTCGACAATCTTTACAGCACAATCGAACAGAACGAAATTAAAGAATTTAAAGTCATCATAAAAGCGGACTTGCAAGGTTCCGCCGAAGCGTTGAAAACTTCGCTTGAAAAACTTTCGACACGCGATATTCGCCTTGTGGTCATTCATTCGTCCGCAGGCGCAATCAACGAAAGCGATGTTACACTTGCCGCCGCCGACTCGAACGCAATCATCATCGGATTCAACGTTCGTCCGACGCCTAAAGCAAAAGCGCTTGCCGACCAGGAACGCGTTGAAATCCGCAAGTACAATATCATCTACAAGGCTGTTGAAGAAATTCAAGCGGCGATGGAAGGAATGCTCTCGCCGGACACAAAAGAAGAAGTTATCGGCTCCGTCGAAGTTCGCAACACATTCAAAGTACCGAAAATCGGCGTGATTGCCGGCTGTTACGTTACCGACGGCGTTGTGCGCAGAAACAGCATGGTCAATCTTATCCGCGACGGCATTGTCAAGTTTACCGGCAAGATTTCTTCGCTCAAACGCTTTAAAGACGACGCAAAAGAGGTTGCAGTCAACTTTGAATGCGGTATCGGGCTGGAGAATTGGCAGGATATTCAAGTCGGCGACCATTTTGAAATCTTTGAATACGTTGAAGTTGCGCGGAAACTCGGTGAACGCTTAGTCGATATTGCTGAAAACGAAAAGAAAGCTGCGGAAGCGGCAAAAGCGGAAACAGGAGATGACAAATAATGGGTCAATACCGTATGCAGCGGTTGGACTCTCAACTGCGCGACGAAATATCGTCGCTTTTGCTCCGCGGGGAGATAAAAGATCCGCGCGTATCAAACTTTTTGAGTATCAACCGCGTCGATGTCTCTTCCGATTTGAGCTATGCGAAAGTGTACGTTTCAACTTTCCTTTCGGACGCGCAGCTAGAAAAAGGTGTTGATGGGTTGAATAACGCCGCAGGTTTTATCCAGTCGTCGATTGCAAAAAAATTGCGTATCCGCAAATTTCCCAAATTTACGTTTGTTGTCGATAAGGGAATGAAAGAAGGCTTTCACATGGTGCAGCGTCTTACAGAACTTGAAAAAGAATCCGAAGCGGTGAATGCAGACGGTGCGGACACGGCAGAACATACAGCAGACAGCAACAACATTGAGCGTGAAGAATAAAAATGTTGCCGGAAGAATCGTCCTGCTTGCAAAACAGCCGGGGCTGACCAGCTTCGCTTCTCTGTACGCCGTTAAACGCGCGTTTGGAACGTCGAAAGTCGGGCATACCGGAACGCTTGACAGCTTTGCCGAAGGTCTTTTAGTTGTCTGCACCGGCTCTTTGACGCGCCTCGCAGGACGCATAACGCAATTCGACAAAACGTATGAAGCCGTTATCAGATTCGGCGAAGAAACCGACACGCTCGAATGCACCGGTTCCGTTGTAAGAACGGCGCCGCTTCCCTCTAAATTGGATTTTGAAAAAGCCGTTTCGCGATTTACAGGAAACATTATGCAAATGCCTCCCGCTTTTTCCGCTCTTCATGTCGGCGGCGCGCGTGCAAGCGATTTGATGCGGCAGGGAAAAAACATAGAATTGCCCCCGCGCCCCGTTACCGTTTACGAAAACAAAATCCTTGAAATTGCGGAAGATTCTTCCGGTGCGGTTAGCGCGGCGCGGGTACTGTTTAAAGTTTCCAAAGGGACGTATATCAGGAGCCTTGCACGCGATATTGGTGCCGAATGCAAAAGCGCCGCACATCTTGCGGGGCTGCGCCGAACGCAAGTCGGGGACTTTCTGCTTGAAGATGCGGCGGGATTTGATGCGCTTAAAACTTTTACGATTGAATCGGCATTGGAAAATGCAGAAAGACTAAAACTTTGCGCAGACGTCGTTGAAAAGCGCAGAGATGGAAAAAAAGATGAGGATTTAGCGGACTTGATTTCCGCGATTCAAGAAAAATCGCTTCCAATGACGGAAAAACTTGCTCTCATCTGCGGATTTGACTGCGTTTTGCTACGGCAGACTGCGGAAAACTCTTTTAAGAACGGCGCAAAATTATCCGGCAGGATGTTTGCTTCTCCGCTTGACTGTATCAAAAATACTTACGCCGCCGTTTTCACCGAATCAAAAAACTTTGCCGGCTTGATTGAAAAAATGTCTGACGGCAAATTAAAATACGGATTTGTGGAGCAAAGTTTTTTATAAACCGGATTTTGCTGCTGATGTCTATGCGGAATGCCGGCAGCGTGCATGGAACGACTTTTACAGTTTTAAATCTGCGCATCGCGCCGCTGTCATCTATGACGGATTTTACGAAAACGCGCAGAGGAAATAAGAGCGGGCACTGCAAAACTTGATTTCGGAGAACTTGTTCCAACCACGCATTCCCGAAGTTTTGCCGCCAAATGCTTTTTTTAGTTTGCCCGGTGTAAACTAAAGCGGACAGAAAACAAAATTAAAACTATAACATAAAGTGTATCTGTCCGCAGCGGACGGCAAACCAGTTATATCTGTCAAATGCTGTTCTCCGCCGTCCGCGCTGCTAAAAAACGCTTATACCAGTCCTTGTGCGGTCATCGCGGCGGCAACTTTTACAAAGCCCGCAATATTCGCACCGGCGACGTAATCGCCTTCCGTCGCGTATTTTTTCGCTGTTTCGTACGCGTTGTCGTGGATATTCGTCATAATCTCCTTGAGTTTGGCGTCAACTTCCGCAAACGACCACGAAAGCCGCTCGGAGTTTTGGCTCATCTCAAGACCGGAGACTGCAACGCCGCCGGCATTGGAAGCCTTCCCCGGCGCGAACAAAACCTTGTTCTTTTGGAAAACTGCAATCGCTTCGGCGCGGGTTGGCATATTTGCGCCTTCGGCAACAAGCCAAACGCCGTTTTTGACCATCGTCTCCGCATCCGCACGGAAGATTTCGTCCTGCGTTGCGCAGGGAAATGCTAAGTCCGCCTTAATTCCCCATGGTTTTTCGCCCTTAAAGAATTGTGCCGATGGATATTTTTTTACATATGCGTCGATTTTCTCGCGCCGCGCACGGAATTCCTTTACGTATTCCAGTTTTTCCTGCGTAATTCCCTCTGCGTCAAAGATGAAGCCTGACGAATCTGAAAGTGTTACCGGTTTTCCGCCGAGCGCAATGAGTTTTTCTGCCGCATACTGTGCGACATTGCCGTCTCCTGAAATGAGCGCAGTTTTTCCCGCAAAATCCTTGCCGATTTTTTTAAGCATACATTCGGCAAAATAAATGAGTCCGTAGCCGGTCGCTTCCGTCCGCGCAAGCGAGCCGCCGAACGTCAGTCCTTTGCCGGTCAGAACGCCGGTATATTCGTTCCGAATGCGCTTGTACTGCCCGAACATATACGCAACTTCGCGCGCACCCACGCCCTTGTCTCCGGCGGGAACATCGGTGTCAGCGCCGATATGGCGGTATAACTCGGTCATAAAGGACTGGCAAAACCGCATGACTTCGGAATCCGACTTGCCGTGTGGGTCAAAGTCCGAACCGCCTTTACCGCCTCCCATCGGAAGCGTCGTCAGCGAATTTTTAAGTACCTGCTCAAAGCCTAAAAATTTGAGCACATCAAGTCCTGCTTCGGGACTAAAACGCAGTCCGCCCTTATACGGCCCGATTGCACTGTTGAACTGCACACGGATTCCGCGGTTGACGTGCGCCTTTCCCATATCGTCCGCCCACGGAACGCGGAACATAACAACGCGCTCAGGCTCCACAAACCGCTCAAGCACCGCAAACTTTTCAAGTTCCGGCATTGTATCGACAACAGGCGAAATCGTTTCGAGTACCAGCCCGACTGCCTGCAAAAAGTGCTCCTGTTCCGCATAACGCGCGCTCACATCGTCCCATACGCGTTTGCAGTACGCATTTTTTATACTGTATTCCATATTTGCTCCTGCCTGCAAAATCCTGCTTTAAGTCTTGCAGACAGGCGGATTATATTAAAAAACAAACCGCTGGGCAAATTACGAGCGGCGCGGGCAGTTGCCGCAGAGTATGAATGATAAAGATAAGTTTCTGCCCGCGGCAGTTTTCTATCGAAAACTGCAAAATAGCGGTGTTTGGTGTGGCGGTGCTGCTTCGCCGCGCTCATCTTTTCCAGTCGACTGGAAAAGATGTTTTTTCCGCTTGAGAAGTTCTTCTTACTGCCGATAAACGTCGCTTTTCCAGTCGATTTTGCGTAATCTGTTCCCCTTACTGCCGCGTCTTCCTCAGAACTACGCTTGTCCAGTCGGTTTTGCATAGTCTGTCGGCATTCCGCTGTGCAAACGCCGCTTGTCCAGTCGTCTTGTGGCATCGCAAGACACAAGCGCTTCGAACATGGTATGATAGGGAGAAACGCAATCAGGGAAGGGCGAGATGACTTATTTTTTTGAAACGTACGGCTGCCAGATGAATACGGCGGAAAGCGCGTCGGTGGAGCAGCTTTTTCTTGCGCGGGGCTGGACAAAGGCAGGCGGAGCGCAGGTTGCCGACGTTGCGATAATCAATACGTGTTCAGTACGCGAGACGGCGGAAAACCGCGTGTTCGGCAGGCTCGGCTGGTATGCGGGCTTAAAAGCGCTGCGAGC
>CAUTOZ010000122.1:0-5818 GCA_963539635.1 uncultured Treponema sp. | reverse complement strand
CCGAATGCCGAATGCCGAATGCCGAATGCCGAATGCCGAATGCCGAATGCCGAATGCCGAATTTTTTCTTGTGCATACACTGTGTCAAGTCCTTTGAACAATTTTTAGTTTGTGTTAGTTAGCATATACTAACTAAAGTTAGTATAGCACAACTTTTTTGAATTTGTAAATTATGAAAAAAATATTTCCTTCCATTCTGTAAAAATGCCGCTGGAACACACAGCTTACCTGCGGCTCTGACGTCTGCAAATAGTCGGCTTCCATGAATTTTCCGCACGAAGAACGGAGATTGGCAGCGGTGAGTGCTGGGCGGGAAAAATGGTGCTTCACAATGCCGCGCGACTACCAACATCATTTCCCTGCAAGAATATCTACAACCACACGGCTGCGGATATTCTCGTGCAGGCGGAAACTCCGCTCCGTCTGTCAAATCTCGTATTCTCCATCCGCAGTCGTCCCGCCGCCATCCAATAGTTTTTTTTTGCCGGAAACGGTATAGTGTGCGCATGAACATTGGAAAGGATAAAATCCTGCCGTTTACACTTGCGGCGGGCGTTATTATTGTAGACCAGCTTACAAAAGCGTTGGTCGCGCGCTTTATTCCGCCGTTTACAATCGGCGCGGAATTTTTCGGCGGGCTTTTGCGTATCGTTCACGTGGCGAATACGGGCGTGGCGTTTAGTCTCGGCGATTCAATGCCGCATCTTGTTCGGCGAATGCTTTTTGCCGTCGCGCCGCTTATCGTCATCGCTCTTGTTGTAAGCGTGTACCTTCGGAACAACGATTTTTCAAAACTCCAGCGTTGGGCAATCTGCGGAATCGTCGGCGGCGGGCTGGGCAATCTTATTGACCGCTTTTTCCGTCCCTCCGGCGTTATCGACTTTATCGACGTCAAATTCTTCGGTATTTTCGGCTTGCAGCGATGGCCGACATTCAATGCGGCGGATTCTGCTGTCGTTGTCTGCGGAATTATGCTGTTGATTTCATTTCTGTTTACGGTATCAAAAGACCAAGAGAAGTGAAGTCCCGCTGGTTTTATCACTGCTGAACGGAGGCGTTTATTTATGGAAAGAATTGGAATTATCGGCGCAATGGAAGTTGAAGTCGCTCTTTTGCGCAAAAAGATGGAAACGCTCGGTGCCGTAAATGTCGTTTCGGAAGGCGGATTGATTTTTTACAGCGGCTCTCTTGGCGGAAAAAATGTTATAATCGTGAAAAGCGGTATCGGCAAGGTAAACGCCGCGCTCTGCGCCCAGCGTCTCATTGTGCACTTTGGAGCGAATCGTGTTATCAACACGGGAATTGCCGGAGCGGCGGCGAGCGGGCTGGGCGTTTTCGACATGGTTGTATCATCAGATGCGGTTTATCACGACATGGACGCGACTGCGTTCGGGTATAAGCCTTGTCAAATTCCGCAAATGGATACGTGGGAATTCAAAGCGGATACAAATCTTATCGAGGCGGCGCAAAAAGCATTTGCACAGTCGGATTTTTCTATAAAGCACAAAATCATGTGCGGGCGCGTTGCAACGGGCGACCAATTTGTCGGGGACAAGGCAAAAAAAGTGCGCATTGTTCAGACCTGCAAGCCTGCCTGCATAGAAATGGAAGGAGCGGCAATCGCACACGCGTGCTTTTTGAATGCGGTGCCGTATGTTATTTTGCGCTGTATGTCGGACATGGCGGACGACAGTTACGAGTCAACATACGACTTCAACGAGGAAACTGCAGCGCTTGAAAGCGCGGCAGTTGTTGAAGGAATGCTCAACTATCTTTAATGCGTGCGGGGACAAGAAAAACCGCACTGACATTTCGCTTAGCCAGTCAAAATGCAAATGAGGAGTACTTATTATGGAAAGAAAATACAAAGTCGATAGTTTTAATCTTGATCACACCAAAGTTACCGCGCCGTTTGTACGGCTTGCTGGAAAAAAGACCGGTGAAAAAGGCGATATTGTTTCAAAATTCGACATACGATTTTGCCAGCCGAACAAGGAATTTATGCCGACCGGCGCCATTCACACGCTGGAACACCTTATCGCAGAATATATCCGCGACGAAATCGACGGCGTTATTGATTTTTCTCCGATGGGCTGCCGCACCGGATTTTATTTTACGCTTTTCGGCGATGTCGATGAAGAATACGTTGCCGTCCGCATGATGAATGTGCTGCGCAAAGTTGCTGCATGGGATAAGCCCATTCCTGCCGTCACGGAAAAAGAATGCGGCAATTACAAAGACCACGACCTTGACGGCGCAAAAAAACTTGCGGCAGACTGGGTATGCGGCATTGAACGCAAGGGCTGGCAATGCTTTGCGTAGGGGAACGGCGGCGTCTGGCTGCTGCAATCCGTAAAAACCGGTATCAAAGATGGGAATTATAGCAAAATTTAAGGAAACGCTTACGTCGGTTTTGCCGGTTATGGCGATTGTTATTGCGCTCGGGCTGACTGCCGCTCCGCTTGGACGCGGCGTATTCGTCCGTTTTTTAATCGGCGGTGCGCTTTTAATTGCGGGACTTGCGCTGTTTTTGATGGGCGTCGAACTCGGCATTCAGCCTATCGGGGAGCGGAGCGGCGCCGCTCTTACCAGCAAGCGCAATCTTCCATTGCTTTTGGGAGCAGCGTTTGTCATTGGATTTTTGGTAACGGCTGCGGAACCGGACATTCAAGTCTTCGGCGACCAAATCCGCTCCGTTTTCGCGTCTGTCAACAAAACGCACCTCGTATACATGATTGCGCTCGGCGTCGGCGCGTTTATCGTCTTCGGGCTCATGCGGACAGTCTTTTCGCTGCCGCTTAAAATCGTCCTTTTGATTTTTTACGGCGCAGTATTCATTCTGACTGCTTTTAGTCCAACGGAATTTTTAGGTATTGCATTTGATTCCGGCGGCGCAACGACAGGGCCGATGACCGTTCCTTTTATTCTTGCGCTCGGCGTCGGCGTTTCAGGCGTGCGCTCAGGCGGCAGACACGGCACTGGCGAAGATAGTTTTGGACTGACGGGCATTACGTCAATCGGGCCGATTCTTGCCGTTCTCATCTATGGAATTATTCTTTCTTCAAGCGGACTTTTACAGTCCCTGCCGGAGACTGCAAATGTGACGGCAGAAGACGGCGCCGGGATTTTTGTTCGGCTTATTCCTCACGTCCTCAAAGAAGCCTCTCTTTCGATTGCGCCTTTAGCGGGACTTTTTCTGGTATTCCAACTTTTTTTGCTGAAAATGCCGCCGCGTCAAGTTGCAAAAATGGCGGCAGGACTTTTATGGAGTTTTATCGGACTTTCGATTTTTTTAATCGGCGTAAACGGCGGTTTTATGCCGGCGGGCAGCAAACTTGGCATGATATTGGGTGCAAAAGCCGCGCACGGAGGGATGTGGAGCGTCTTTTTGATTGGCGCGGGACTGGTTCTCGGCGCGGTTGTCGTCTGCGCGGAGCCTGCCGTCTGGGTGCTGACCGAACAGGTGGAAACGCTTTCCGGCGGCACGATAAAGCGCAGGCTCATGCTCATGTTTTTGTCTGCGGGCGCAGCGGCTGCAATCGGACTTGCGATGTGGCGCGCAGTCAAAGGCTTTCCGCTTATCCGCATTGTAGCGCCGGGCTACGCGCTTTCTCTTTTGCTGATGGCGTTTTGCCCGTCGTTGTTTACTGCAATCGCCTTTGATTCAGGCGGCGTTGCGTCGGGACCTATTACGTCAACGTTCGTGCTGTCCTTTGCGATGGGCGCAAGTAAGGCGGCAGGCGGCAGTGCAGATGCGTTCGGCGTGATTTCGCTTGTTGCGATGACGCCGCTTATCGCAATTCAAACGCTCGGCATCATCTACGGATTGAAAAAGAAAAAATCGCTCGGCGCGGCAGTGCAGACGGATACTTTTACAACGGAAGCGGGGGCAATATGACTTTGTTGATTGGAATCGTGCCGCGCGGAAACGGCGAATTGCTTACTGCGGCAGCAAGCAGCGCAGGCGCGCACGGCGGAACGATTGTCATGGGGCGCGGAGCGGCGTCAAATTTGGTGCTGCAACTGCTCGGTTTTGGGGACTCTGCAAAAGACCTCGCGCTGGTTTTAGCCGGAACGAATCAAACGCAGACGATAAAAAATGCGATGGTCAAGTCCGTCTGCGAAAAAAAAACGCCGTTCGGAGTTTTATTTTCCGTAAACGTTGCGCGTTTTTTCAAGAACGGAATTACGATAAAAGAGGATAAAAAAATGACGGAAGGCATTTCGTATGAATTGATAACAGCAATCGTCAATCGGGGCTTTGCCGACGATGTAATGGCGGCGGCGCGCAGGGCAGGAGCCGGCGGCGGAACAATACTCAATGCGCGAGGGACGGCAAAAGAGGGTGACGCAAAATTTTTCGGCATGGAGATTGTGCCGGAAAAAGACATGGTTTTAATTCTTGCCCGTGAAGAAAAAGCCGGCGCAATCCTCGAAGCAATAAAAACGCTCTCCTTTTTAGAAAAGCCCGGCAGCGGCATTGTATTCACGTCCCCTGCAGAAAACTTTACCGTGCTCGGCAAAAAACGAACATAAGAAGAGCAAAACGATGAATATAAAAGATTTGCTCATGCGGGAATTGACGGCTGCGAAAAAGAGCGATGATTTTATTTCGGGGCAGGAACTTGCCGAACGCTGCGGCGTAACCCGCACTGCTGTGTGGAAAGCCGTCAATAACTTACGGAAGCAGGGGGCGGTAATCGAAGCGGTTACAAACCGCGGATACCGGCTTGAAGACGGAGAGATTTTTAATGCGGAGGCGGTGAGCGCAAAAATTCCTCTCAAACTCGGCGTTAAAGTCATCTATTTTCAGTCGATTGATTCTACAAACACGGAAGCCAAAAGACGGCTTGCACTCTCTTCTTCCGGCTCTCTGCACAAAACGGTTTTCGTTGCCGCAATGCAGACTGCAGGCCGCGGACGGCTTACGGGCAGAACGTTTTATTCCCCATCCGAAAGCGGCGTATATCTTTCTCTTATATGGAATTGCGGCGTTATAACGGAGCCTGCGCGGATTACGGCCCTGGCAGCGGTTGCGGTTTGCCGCGCTCTTAAAAACGTCTACGGTGCGGACGCGGGGATAAAGTGGGTCAACGATATTTTTCTGCACGGCAAAAAGGTGTGCGGCATTCTTACAGAAGGCTCGGCAAACTTTGAAAGCGGACTGATTGAAAGCGCGGTTATCGGAATCGGCGTGAATATTTGTGCAAAAGGAATGCCGGACGCGCTCAAGGATATTGCAGGCGGCGTTATCGGTGAAAACGATAAAATGCGCCGAAGCGACTTGTGCGCTGCAATCGTTACGGAACTTATCTTTTTGCTTGAAGGCGGTGAAAGCGTCAAAAAAGAAGCGATACAGGAATACCAGGCACGTTCTCTTCTTATCGGAAAGACCGTTACCGTCAGCCCCGTCATCGGCGAAGAAAAAACGAATTATACGTGCGTCGTAACCAGTATAACTGACGACGCAAAACTTGAAGTCCGCCTTACCGACGGAACCGTGCGGTATCTTGACAGCGGCGAAGTGAGCTTACGGACGGCGCGGGCCGTGAAAACAGGATTTGAATGACAGAGAGGAGTTTCCGCCCGCACAAAAATATCCACAACCGTATGATTGTGGATATTTTTGCAGATAAATGGAGTTTGTGGTCGCGCAGCATTGTAAAACGGCGTCTTTCGCCAGTTTTGTCAATAACATTTTAAAAATGTAGTGATAAAATTTTCTAAAAAAACTCAGACATAACAAAAAAAATAAGGTCATTTTAATAAACTTTTTTGTGTTTTTCCGATGGACGAAGTATGACCACTCAAGTGCAGA
>CAUTOZ010000121.1:0-5832 GCA_963539635.1 uncultured Treponema sp. | reverse complement strand
TTGCGGCGAGGACTTCGCGGCTGCCGTTTTCCTGCTCTTTCATCGCGGCGGTCAATTCGGCGCTCATTCCTCGCACGTTTTCAGAAAGGCTGAAAATTGCATTAAACTTTTCTTCGACAATCTTCGACGAGTCAGACAATCCTTTGATGTCGTCGCTCAATTTTTTGAGCGTGTCGGTAATCGCTTTACCCTGCGAGGCGGATTCTTCCGCCAACTTCCGAATCTCATCAGCGACAACCGCAAAGCCTTTGCCCGCTTCGCCTGCATGGGCGGCTTCGATGGCGGCATTCATGGCAAGGAGGTTCGTCTGGCTCGCAATGTTTTGTATTACGCTCGACGCTTCAATCAAGCCGCCGGACTCGTCCGCAATTTTCTGCGTTACAGTGTTCGAGGCAAGCAGGGTAGATTTGCCTTCCGACGTAGCGGCGGCAAGATTTTTGACCATATTATCGCTTTTCTCCAAAGATGACGTAATTGAGGCGATATTTGCGACCATCTCTTCCACCGCCGCCGAAGAGTGCACGACGCTCGCCGACTGCGTTTCTATGCTTTCGTTTACGGTTTCTATCGTGCGGATAATTTCTTCGACGGTGCCGGCGGTTTCTGTAACGCTCGCCGCTTGAGTCAGCGCCTGCTGTTTTACCCCGTCAATGTTCGCGCTGATTTCGTTGATTGCGCTTGCGGTTTCCGTCATGTCGGAAGAAAGGGACTCGCCGATTTCTTTCATCACTTTGCTGGTCTCTCCAACCATGCGCACGGAAGTCCCGATTTTTGCAATCGTTTCGTTAAAGTATTCCGACAAGTCAGTAATTTCGTCATTTCCGGTTACGGGAAGGCGCACCGTCAAGTCGCCTTCGCCTTGAGCAATGTTCCGCAATGCCGCGACAGTCGTCTGAATGGGCCGGATAATTGCGCGCGCCGTGAAAAAGACAACGATGATGGCAATCGCCAAAATAACGCTGCCGATAACGAGCATGGATATGCGTAATTCATTTACGGTGCCCATAAACTCGTCAACCGGCGCTTTAACGACGACTGTCCAGTGCGCATTTGTCATTTGTGCGAAAGAGGCAATGTTGGAAACGCCTGCATAGTCATAATTACTGACGGAAGATTTGTCCGCAGTGAGTGCCGTTTTTTCAAATGCGGCAAGCGATTCAAGTGTTTTGTCGCTTTTGGCCATCGCTTGAGAGTTTGCATTTTTTTCCACGAGCGAAAAATTGCGGTGAGCGATAACTGTTCCGCCCGCGCTCAAAATATAGCAATACCCGCTTTTGCCGACGGTGATATCTTTTATGGCGCCGGAAAGTTTTTGCGCGTCGATAACGGCATTTAAAGTCCCCAGTACGGCGCTGTTTTCGTCGTAGACAGGAATCGACAAAATCAGCAAAACCGCACCGTTGAATGCCGACTTAAACGGCTCCGAAACGCCTTTGCCGCCTTTTACGGCAGTGCGGAACCAGTCGGCAGCAGAATCGTTGACCGTCCCCGAAGCCGTATGCGTATTTCCGTTTTTGTCCGTAAACTGCAAAGAAGTTATACGCTCGTTGAGTTTTGCTTCGTTGTCGAGGAGCGTCAATTTTTCCTCGATTGGCGTCTTTACGTCCCTCAACTGCGGCATTCTGGCAATTCCTTCCATAAATTGGAAAAATGAATTGATACGACCGTCAATGAGTTCGGCAGTATCTTCCGCCTTGTCGATAAGATGCGCCTCAACTTTTTCCGTTACGGCTTTGTGCGCAAGGTTGACTGCAAAAAATCCTTCTATAATGGAAGCGATTGCAATAAGCGCGCCGAAAATCAAAATCAATTTGTTTTTTAATGAAAAACGTTTTGCCATCTAAAACTCCTTCTTGCGTCTGTTCTGCGGATTTTTGCGCTCCCGCGCCTGCGTTTGAGTCTTGTGATACTGCACCGTGCATACAATCCGTTTTGCCGCTCAGGGTTTATGTAAAATAGTGATTGAAAAAACGCTGCTAAAACGCAAACGGGATGATTCGAGTGATTTCATCAGAAATGAAAACGCTCCGTTCGCTTTATAACATAATTTTCTAGATGACGTAAAGGCAAGGAACGGGCGGCAAAACTTGTCAGAAAGACACCGCTGTGTTTCCGTCCGCAAAACTTCGTTAAATATTAAACGCAGTTTTGTGGTCCGCAATAAGTCTGCACTGCCGTTCAGACGCTCTTTTTTCGTTCAACATTTTCTCCCGCTTTATTGCGTAAATATATTTTATATAATCAGGCGATTGTGTATAATCGCGGAATATGTATGCGCGGCTACGCTTTTTGCGGCGGGCGCACATCGTATTAATACGTTTAAAAGGAGAAACGACTATGAAACACACAGGAGCGCGCTTATTGACGGCAGTCGTGGGCGCGGCATTGATTTTCGCAGGCTGCGGCAAAAAAAGTTCGTCAAGCGCAGATAACGAGTTCATTATCGGAAACGGAGCCGAGCCGCAGAGTCTGGATCCGGTAAAGATTCAAGGGAATCCCGAACACCGAATCAATTTGGCGCTTTTTCAAGGATTAGTAACCTACGACCCGAAAACAGCAACCGCAATTCCGGGCGTCGCCGAGTCGTGGGACATCAGCGATGACGGCACCGTCTACACGTTCCATCTTCGCGACGCGGTATGGAGCGACGGCACGCCGATTACCGCGCAGACGTTCGTCGATTCATGGCTTCGCATGATTGCGCCGGAGACTGCGGCTCAATACGCCTATATGGTTACGATGGTCGTTAAGGGCGCGGAAGCCTACAACTCCGGTAAAGCGGACGCATCGGCAGTCGGCATCCGCGCCGTTGACGATAAAACATTTGAAATGCAGTTGACCGGGCCTGCTCCGTACGCAATCGATATGCTTGCGCATTACGCCTTCAGTCCTGTCCCCATTCACGCAATCGAAAAATTCGGAAATGACTGGATTAAGCCCGGAAATTTCGTTGGAAACGGACCGTTTATCCTTGAATCGTGGGTGCCGCAGGAAAAAATCACCGTTGTACCGAACGAAAAATTTTGGAACAAGGATAAAGTCTACCTTTCGCGCATTACGTTCCTTCCAATTGAAGACATGAACACTGCCTTTGAAAAATACAAAGCAGGCGAAATGGACTGGAGCTATAGTGTTCCGACACCCCGCTTGGACGAGGTAAAACAACTTGCCGACTACAAAGTTGCGCCGCAAATCGGAACGTACTATTACATTTACAACGTAAACCGCGCCCCGCTCAATGACGTGCGCGTACGCAAAGCCTTGTCCATGGCGATTGATTTGCAGGAATTGGTAGACAAAGTTACGCGCGGCGGACAACTTCCGAGCCGTTCGATGGTGCCGCCGATGGCAGGTTACACGCCGGCTCAAGGGGCGGACTACGACGTTGAAGGTGCGCGCAGATTGCTTGCCGAAGCGGGCTATCCTGAGGGCAAAGGCTTTCCGACGATGACGGTCATTTACAACACGAACGACGGTCACAAATTGATTGCCGAGTACATTCAAGAAACATGGAAAAATGCGCTTGGAATCAATATTATCGTTCAAAATCTTGAATGGAAAACATTCCTTGATGTACGTCACCAGCATGACTTCGACATTTGCCGCGCAGGCTGGGTCGGCGACTATCAAGACCCCAACACTTTCTTGGAGCTTTTCCTTACCGGAGCAGGCAACAACGACGGCGAATACAGCAGTGCGGAATTTGATACTTTAGTACACAAGGCAGCCATGATGAACGGCGGCTCAGAACGGTTTAAAACCCTTCATGATGCGGAGGCCGTGTTTATCGCCAAAGAGCAGGGCGTTTTGCCGATATATTCGTATGTCAGTCAGCACCTTATCGACACCGATAAGTGGGACGGCTGGTATCTTAATGCGTCGGACGTTCACCCCTATGTGGGACTGAAAAAAGTTAAATAGCGCAGCGTACACGCTGTCTAAAAGTCAACGCCGCTTCCGGTTTTGCCTGTGCAGTCCGGAAGCGTTGCGGAGAGCGCCGGTTATCCGCGCAAAAAGAAACGCTCCGAGCGGGCGTCTTGTTTTGTGCGATGCCATCGGCGCTTTTTCATGTACAAATTTTATTTTGGGGGAAGCATGGTTCGATTCATTTTGCGCCGGCTGCTGAGCGTTATTCCAACTCTTTTTTTAATCATCACGTTCAGTTTTTTTATCATGAAGGCAGCTCCCGGCGGGCCTTTTTCCTCTGAGCGGAACGTTCCGCCGGAAGTGCTTGCAAATATCAACAAAGTCTACCATTTGGACGAGCCGCTTATAAAACAGTACGTGCGGTACTTAGGAAATATCCTGCACGGGGACTTTGGGCCGTCGTTTCGATACAAAGATTACAGCGTCAACGAACTTATCGGAAACACCCTGCCGAACTCGCTTATCTTAGGCGTAACTGCACTCTGCGGCGCGCTCTTTTTTGGGATTTTGGTCGGTCTTATTTCCGCTGTCAAACAAAATTCCCCCGCCGATTACGTATCGATGTCTGTCGCCGTCATCGGAATTTCGGTGCCGCTGTTCGTCGTCGGGCCTGTTTTAATGTACATTTTTGCAGTCAAACTCAAATGGCTGCCGACTTCCGGCTGGATTAACGGGCGGCAGGGCTTAAAAACGCTTGTCATGCCGGCGCTTGCGCTCTCTCTTCCGTATTTTGCCTACATTGCCCGCCTTTCGCGCGCAAGCATTTTAGAAGTCCTCCGCTCGGATTATATCCGTACGGCGTATGCAAAAGGACTTTCATATCCTGCCGTACTTTTTAAACACGCTTTAAAAGGCGCAATGCTGCCGGTTATCAGTTATCTCGGCCCCGCGTTTGCAGGAATTATTACCGGCTCCGTCGTTATCGAAAAAATCTTTTTAGTGCCGGGGCTCGGAACTTTTTTTGTGCAGTCGGCATTAAACCGCGACTACACGCTCATCATGGGGACGGTCGTTATGTATTCGGTCATTCTCATCTTGATGAATTTTTTTGTTGATATTTTGTATGCGGTGATTGACCCCCGCATTTCATATAAGTGAGGCGGAGCATGAATGCACTGAAAACCGACGACGTTAAAAACGCGGAAAAAAACGGCGGAGAAGTCAACGAATTCAACCAAACGGTAAAGCCCGCTTCTTTGTGGGACGACGCATGGCGGCGGCTTAAAAAAAATAAAATGGCGATAAGCGGACTTTTTATCGTCGCATTTTACTTTGCTCTTTCACTCCTTGCGCCTGTTTTACCGATTTATTCGTATTCGGAGCAGACGATTATCCATCAAAATCTGCCGCCCTCGCTTCGCAGCGCAGGCAGTCTTCTTATCCGTCTCCGCCGCGCCGAAATGCTGCGCCAAGCAAAAAAGGACGGAAGGACGGTTTTGTCTGCGGCACAGGAAGACGAACTTCGCGCCTTACAGCAGGAAATAACTGAATCTCCCGCATCCAAACGCCGCTATCTTTTAGGAACGGACTCACTCGGACGCGACGTATTCGCCCGCGTTATCTACGGCGGCAGGATTTCTATAATGATTGGTCTTATCGGCACGATTACGTCGCTTTTTATCGGCGTATCGGTCGGGGCGGTGAGCGGCTACTTCGGCGGCTGGGTTGATACCGTGCTCATGCGTTTTGTTGACATTATGTACGGACTGCCGTATATGCTCGTCGTCATTATTATGATGGCGATTTTAGGGCAGAATATCGTCATTTTGTTTGTGGCGATTGCGCTTGTTTCGTGGCTGACGATTGCGCGTGTGGTACGCGGGCAGGTTATCAGTCTTAAAAACGCAGAGTTTGTTGAAGCGGCTCGTTCGATGGGCGCGTCAACGCCGCGCATTATTTTTAAGC
>CAUTOZ010000120.1:0-5898 GCA_963539635.1 uncultured Treponema sp. | reverse complement strand
TCGGTCATCAGGTCAAGCGTTGGGATCCGCGCATGAAGAAATATATCTTCGCAGAGCGCAATGGTATCCATATTATCGACTTACAGAAAACGACGGCTGCAATCAAAGAAAGCTACGAAACTGTAAGAAAAATCGTTTCATCGGGGAAGTCAATTCTCTTTGTCGGAACAAAAAAACAGGCGCAGCAGGCAATTCAAAAAGAAGCCGAACGCTGCGGAATGTTTTATGTAAATAACCGCTGGCTTGGCGGAATGCTTACAAACTTTACGACTATCAAAAAGTCGCTTTTACGCCTTAAAAAAATCGAAAAAATGGAAATTGACGGCACATTCGACAATCTTACAAAAAAAGAAGTGTCCGCACTGCAAAAAGAAAAATCCAAACTTGAAAAAAATCTCGGCGGCATAAAAGAAATGAAAGAATTGCCGGGCGCAGTTTTTATCATCGATACGCACAAAGAGCAGATTGCCGTTGCTGAAGCGCGCCGCATGGGTATTCCGATTATTGCGGTCGTCGATACAAACTGCAATCCAGAAGGAATCGACTATCCCATTCCGGGTAACGATGACGCAATCCGTGCAATTTCGCTGTTTACGTCCGTTATTGCGAATGCCGTTATCGAGTCCGACAACGAAAACGGGCTTAAAATCCTTGAAAATCTGGGCGACGAAGACGACGGCGTTCAAACTGACGCGGCAAACAAAAATGAAGACGTTGAAATCGAGGATTACAGCAATTATCAGCCGACAGAGCCGAAAGAAGAAGACGTCGAAGCGGACGACAAAGACTCTCTTGTTGACGAAGATAAAATTTACAAAGACTAGACGTGTTCAATAACTTCATCGACGAACGGGCGGGACTTCAAAATTGCACAAACGCATGATTTGGAGCACTGCATTTTTAAGATAACCTGTTCCGAAACGGATATTTCCGAACAGGCTTACTACTATTTTACGGGCGGCGTAAACCGTCGTCTTAATTCAAGGAAAAAACATGGATATTAAAGCATCCGACATAAAGGTTCTCCGCGAAAAAACCGGCGCGGGCATGATGGAATGCAAAAAGGCGCTTATCGAAGCGAATGGAGACGCAGGCGAAGCGGAAAAGATTTTGAAGGAAAAGGGGCTTGCGGCAGTTGCAAAACGCTCCGACAGGGCGACTGGCGAAGGACGCATTTTTATTAAGCAGGACGTCAATAAAATTGCGATGGTTGAACTGACGTGCGAAACCGATTTTGTCGCTGGAAACAAAGATTTTATCGAAGCCGGTGAAAAAATTGCGGCTCTTGCAGTAAAAAGCGGCAAAGACGGCATTTCTGACGAGCAAAATGCGCTTATACAGGAACTGGCAATTAAAATCCGCGAAAACATGGCAATTCGCCGCGTTTGCGTAATCGAAATTCCTGCGGGTGCGGCTGCGTCAACCTATATTCATCACAACTTTAAAATCGGTTCCGTCGTTGTCGTCAACGGGTCTGCCGACGACAAAGTTACGAAATTCGCGCACGAATGCTGCCTTCATCTTGCGGCAAATACGCCGTCTTACATTAAAAAAGAGGACGTCCCAGCCGAATACGTTGCAGAGCAGACTGAAATCTTCAAAAAGCAGATGGAAGACGACCCGAAAGTTGCAGGAAAACCCGACAACGTCAAAGAGGGCATTCTGAAAGGCAAGGTCAGCAAGCATCTTGCGGAAATCTGCTTTATGGATCAAATGTTTATTGACGACGAAAAGAAAAGCGTTGAAGCAAAACTTGCAGAAATAGGCAAAGAAGTCGGAGCAAATCTTTCTTTTGGAAAGATTGAACTTTTCGTTTTAGGAAAATAAAGATACGGGCGGCAGCAAGCCGCCTAGCGTAAGTTTTATGTGCGGAGAATAAGTGTGCTCCAGTCGGCGCGTGCATTCTCCGCGATATACAGGGGGAAATATGGCGGATAAGAATGAAGAGCGCATGGAAAAATCTATTGCGTCCCTCAAAGATTCTTTTAATGCTATTCGGACGGGACGCGCGTCGGCGGCGCTTTTTGATAAAGTGCGCGTCGATTATTACGGTTCAAAGTCGCCATTAAATCAAGTTGCGACCATTTCTATTCCCGAAGCACGCTCCGTAATTATTCAGCCGTTCGACAAAACGCTCATCGGCGAAATTGAAAAAGCGATTCAAACGGCGGATTTAGGGTTAAATCCGTCCAACGACGGCAAAGTCATTCGTATTGCCATTCCTCCGCTGACTGCCGAACGGCGTAAAGACTTGGTAAAACAGGCTAAGTCGATTGCAGAAACGTCGCGAACAGCAATCCGCAATATCCGGCGGGACGGCAACGACGAACTGAAAAAACTGCAAAAGTCAGGAGAATTGACGGAAGACGGCTTAAAACAGGAAGAAGACAAACTGCAAAAATTGACCGACAAATACATTGCCGAAATCAATAAAATCTATGATTCAAAAGAAAAGGAAATTTTGGAAGGCTGATGTCGTCTATGGAAAAACCAGCAGTTCCTGTTCACGTTGCGTTGATTATGGACGGAAAC
This sequence comes from uncultured Treponema sp., assembly GCA_963539635.1. GTDB lineage: Bacteria > Spirochaetota > Spirochaetia > Treponematales > Treponemataceae > Treponema_D. The sequence goes on along the minus strand of CAUTOZ010000120.1, from coordinate 3,366 downwards.
GGGCGCTGGGCTGAAAAAAAGCATCTTCCACGCACAAGCGGCCATAAAGAAGGGCTGACTGCAGCAAAAGATATTATGGGCGCTGCAGCCGACATCGGCATTCAATATGTTACGCTGTATGCTTTTTCGACGGAAAATTGGAAGCGCACAGAAGCAGAAGTCGGATATCTGATGTCTTTAATTAGTATTCATTTGCGCGCAGAACTGGATTTTTACCGCCAAAAAGGAATACGGGTTAAGCATATCGGAGATTTGGAGGGACTACCTGCAAATGTGCGGAAAGAAATTATACGTGCGCAAGAAGATACCGCTTCTTTTACGGGGACGACGCTCATTCTTGCGATAAATTACGGCGGCCGCGATGAAATTATCCGCGGAATAAAAAAATATGCGTCTTCCGGCGGCGCAGAAAATCTTACGGAGAAGAATTTTTCTTCGTTTTTTGATGTGCCGGACTTGCCGGACGTTGATTTGCTTATTCGCACCGGCGGCGAACTCAGGCTCAGTAATTTTTTGCTGTGGCACGCGGCGTATGCGGAATTTGTTTTTACCGATACGTTGTGGCCGGATTACAATCGGGAAGAGTTTTTAAGCAATATTGAAGAGTTCCGGCTGCGTAAACGGCGGTTCGGAGGGGTGCCGTAACGGCACGGATATAACTATGAGTAAAATAGTAAAACGGCTTTTCATTTTTTTTCTGGGCATTCCGCTCGTTTTAGGCATCGCGGTTTTCAATTTTTACAATCATCTTCCATTAAATATTGTAATGATTGCGTGTTCGCTTCTTGCGGCGCTTGAACTTTCGATGATTTTAAAACACAGCACGCCGCTCCAGCCGCTGCCGCTTTTAGCCGCGTTAAGCGCAGTGCAGCCACTCAGCGCATATATTTTTACGCTTTCACACTTGAGTTTGGATTACACAAACTGGCTTTTTTTACTCGCGGCGCTCATTGTGATGGGCTGGGAAACCGTGTTTGCAAAAACATTTGCGCAGTCCAACACAAAAATTGCGGCGTCCGTACTCGTCATCTTTTACAGCGGCTTTTTATTTACATTTATGACGCGCATGACAGTATTCCGGCATTCCGGCATTTTCATCTGCGTATTTTTTGTGTTAGTGTTTATCTGCGATTCGCTTGCATGGTTTTTCGGAATGTTGTTCGGCAAAGACAACCGCGGATATGTTGCGTGCAGTCCGAATAAAAGCATTGCAGGCTTTATCGGCGGTATCGCAGGAGCGGCGGCGGCAGGCGGTCTTTCGCATATTTTATTCAAGGAGATTTTTACCGGCTCAATCGTCAAAGGAATTGCGCTCGGTCTTGCAGTCGCGGCGGCAGGCATTATCGGCGACTTGATAGAATCCGTTTTTAAGCGTTCAGCAGGCATAAAAGACAGCGGCACGATAATTCCCGGACGCGGGGGCATTTTGGATTCAATCGACTCGATTTTAACGGCGGCTCCGGTGTACTACATTTTGGTATACGCGCTCTATAATCCCGCTGTGTAAAAAGCCCTTTGTGCATGATGGCGGGATAGACGTTTTGAAAAACGGATTGCATTTGCAGTCATAAAGAAGCGATTTGAGGGTGTTTGTCAGCCGGAAGGCAGGATAAAATGAAAAAGATTGTTGTACTTGGCTGTACCGGCTCGATAGGAACGAGCACGTTGAATATTGTGCGGAATATGCCGGAAGATTTTTGCATTTCAGGGCTCTCTGCAAACACGAACGAAAAAAGTCTTTCCGCGCTGGCACAAGAGTTCGGTTGTGCTTCAACGCTGACGGCAAAGGACGGGACGGACGGAATTAAGCGCCTTATCGACGAAACGCAGCCTGATGTTATCGTAAACGGGATTTCCGGCGCGGCAGGGCTTTTGCCGTCGAAAATTGCGGCGGAGTCGAGGATAACACTTGCGCTTGCGAACAAAGAAACTGTCGTTATGGCGTGGCACCTCATAAAACAGACGGCAGAAAAGTACGGCAGCGCAATTATTCCGGTGGACTCGGAGCACTCGGCGGTTTTTAATCTCATTCACCAAGCGGGAATGTCAAACGTTTCGGAAATTGTGATTACGGCAAGCGGCGGCCCGTTTCGGACGCTTTCTTCCGGCGAACTTGAAAATGTTACGGTCGAACAGGCGCTCTCGCATCCGACATGGAAAATGGGCAGAAAAATCACTGTAGATTCGGCGACACTCGCAAACAAAGGGCTTGAAGTTATTGAAGCCGCTCGCCTTTTTGAAATGCCGTCTGAAAAAATAAAAGTCGTCGTGCATCCGCAAAGTATTATTCATTCGCTGGTGCGTACTAATGACGGAATGCTTTACGCGCAGCTTTCCGAACCGGATATGCAGCATCCGATTTTTTCTGCGCTTACGTGGCCGGAAAATAAAGCCGGACATTTGCAGCCCTTCGATTTATTTGACAAAACGCTGACGTTTTTTCATCCGCGTACGAAGGATTTCCCACTGCTTGAATACGCATTTGAGGCTGCGCGGAACGGAAAATCATATTCAATCGCGTACAACGCCGCAAACGAAATTGCGGTCAAAGCCTTTCTCGATAAAAAAATCGGTTTTACCGCAATTTCACGCATTGTGCGCACTGTCCTCGACAAAGACTGGACGCTCCTTCCGGCAAGTTTCGACGACGTTTTTGCACAGGACGAAAAAGCGCGAAAACTTGCAGAGGCGATTATATGAAAATCGTTCTGGGCTTTTTATTCCTTTGCATTCTCGTCATCATTCACGAGTTGGGGCATTTTATTGCCGCAAAACTTTCCGGCGTGGAAGTCGAATCTTTTTCAGTCGGTTTTGGTCCTATCCTCCTGCACAAAAAAATCGGAAAGACGGACTATCGAATCTCGCTGCTCCCGCTTGGCGGCTACTGCGGCATGAAAGGCGAAAAGGATTTTCAAAAGTCATTTGACGCAAATCTTGACCATATTGAGGCGGAAGCCGACTCCATGTACGGCGCGCACCCGCTAAAACGTATTTTCATCGCGTTTGCAGGGCCGTTCGCAAATCTTGTTACAGCCTGTCTCGCGTTTACCGTCATTGCGCTTGCCGGTTACACGTACTATGCCTATTCGACGAAGATAACGCTTGCCGATGAACTTTATCCCGACGTACACAGCGCGGCGCGGGAGGCGGGCATTATTTCTGGCGACGTGATAACGGCGGTCAACAACAAGTCCGTAGGCGATTTTTCAGAACTCTTGATGGAAATCGTAAGCCGCCCCGACGAAGACGTTTCAGTCAGCGTGAACCGGAACGGCGAAAGCCTGAACTTTACCGTTCATACGGACTTCGACAAAAAAAGCGGCGCGGGTAAAATCGGCGTTGTCGCGGACAAAGATTCGTTTGAAA
>CAUTOZ010000119.1:0-5998 GCA_963539635.1 uncultured Treponema sp. | reverse complement strand
AATTAAATAATCGGTTCACTATAACACCCCCCCCCCCCGCTGTGTCAATATGTAATGCAGGATTTTTTTTACTGTTTTGAATGCGCGTCTAAAAATTCAATAGAGGGGGTAAAAATCACGCTTGTTGAAAATCTGCGCCCGCTTATATATAATGCGCCTATGACTCGTAGTTTTGTAATGCTGAAACCCGGGGTGCTCAACCGCCGGATTGCTGGAGAGATTATCAGCCGGCTGGAGAAAAAGGGACTAAAACTTGTCGGAATAAAAATGCTTTGCATAAGTCCCGAACTTGCCGCCGAACATTATTCTGAACATAACGGAAAGCCGTTTTATGCAGAGCTTGTCTCGTATATTACGTCAGCGCCGGTTGTTGCGATGGCCTGGCAGGGAGATGACTGCGTTGCCATTATCCGGAAACTCGTTGGCGCGACAAAACCGCATGATGCTGCTGCCGGCACAATCCGCGGGGATTATTGCCTGCACACGCAGCACAATATCATTCATGCGTCCGACAATCCCGACAGCGCAGAGCGGGAACTAAAACTTTTCTTTCAGGACTCTGAACTTTTCGACTGGAACGACAATTCTTCTATTTATTATTGATTTTGTCGGCTGCCGAATCAAAATGTGTTTTTGAAGCAGTACATACAAAAGAGAGTGCGTTCGTTCGATAACAACGGTGTTGAACAATGCGCTAAGTTCAAAATTGCAGAGACAGCACGATTTTGAACAGTATATTTCACGATACTCTGCTCTGAAACGGAAGTTTTTGAACAGGTTTAATGCAGAAGGTGGACTCATGGAAGCAAAAACGATAGGAATTCTTGGCGGCGGCGCATGGGGAACCGCATTTGCACAGGCATTAGCCCGCGGCGGACACAAAGTGCATATCTGGGCGCTGGAGCCGGAAGTAAAGGAGAGCGTCAATTCCGAACACGAAAACAAACGCTATCTGCCTCACATAAAACTCTCGCCGAACATTACGGTCTCAAACGACATCGTTGAAGTTGCGGCAGATAAAGAACTTTTGGTTGTTGCCTCTCCTTCATTATATCTTGCTGACACAATCAAAAAAATCACCAGTGTTCCGAACATCGCCGACGGCTCGACGATAATTCTTGCCCTCACCAAAGGCTTTGTGCCTTCCGTCGACGGGCCGAAACTGATTCTTGAAACAATCGAAAATGTTTTGCCGGGCATTTACAAGGGAAATACCGTCTACGTTTCAGGCCCCAGCCATGCGGAAGAAGTTGCGATGGGAAAATTGACGGGCTTAATTGCTGCAAGTGAAAATCCAAAGCAGTCAATCCGCGTGCGCGAAATGCTTAAAGTCCCCTCGCTGATGGTGTACGCAAGTTTTGACGTAGTAGGGGTGCAGATTTGCGCGGCGGCGAAAAACGTTATCGCGGTCGTTTACGGCGCGCTTGATGCGGTTGCCGAGCATTCTGAAGTGTTCGGCGACGACGCGGCGTCATTGCTTCTTGCGGCGGGATTAAACGAAATTCAAACGCTCGGCATGGCGATGGGCGCAACCCACGCGGAAACGTTTACATCTATTGCCGGCATCGGCGACCTCGATGTTACGTGTAAGAGCAAGTACGGGCGCAACCGGCATTTCGGGCAGGACTTGATTAAAGAGGATATTCTTTCCGATTTTACAGATATTGACGATTTAATTGCAAACATTTCTAAAATCGGTTATCTGCCGGAAGGTGTTGTCGCCTGCAAATACATTCATGAAATTGCAGAAAAAAAGAATATCAAGCTTATGATTTGCGACGGTTTGTACCGGATTTTGAATAAAGAAATACGTCCGCTCGACTTTTTGAGCGCACTTTTAATGAAAGGTAATATCCATGCTTGAAAAAATAACGGGAACATTCAGCGATATTGTCCGCACCATTGGCGGAAAATCCACAATCACCGAAAAAAACATTGAAGAAACGGTCGAGCGCATAAAAATCGCTCTCCTTGAAGCGGACGTAAACTTGCGCGTTGTGCGCCGTTTTGTCAATTCAACGATAGAAGAGGCGAAAGGCGAAAAAGTCCTCCGCGCAGTTGATCCGGGGCAGCAATTTGTAAAAATCATTCACGATAAAATTGCGGCGATGCTTGGAGATGAAAAACAGTCGCTTCACCTCAAAGGGACGGATACGGAATCCGTTATTCTTTTGCTTGGCTTACAGGGAGCGGGAAAGACGACTGCCGCGCATAAACTTGCCGCGCGTCTGCAAAAAGAGGGGCGGAAAGTGCTTCTTGCCGCCTGCGATCTTGTACGACCGGCAGCGGTCGAGCAGCTTTCTGTTCTTGGTGAAAAAATCGGCGTTCCCGTTTTTAAAGAGGACTTGAAAAATGCTGTCCGCAATGCGGAAGAGGCACTTACCTACGCGCGGAAAAATCAATTTGATACAGTCATTGTGGATACAGCCGGACGTTTACAGATAGATGACAGCATGGTGCAGGAACTGGTAAAGATTAAAAAAGCCGTTTCGCCGGTTGAGACGCTTCTTGTCGCCGACGCGATGACGGGACAAAATGCTGTCGATATTGCGCAGACTTTTGATGAAAAACTTGGACTTTCCGGCGTTATTCTTACGAAGTTTGATTCTGATGCGCGCGGAGGAGCCGCTCTTTCCCTGCGCTCGATTACCGGAAAACCGATTTTGTTCATCGGAACAGGCGAAAAGACTGACGATCTTGAACCGTTTTATCCCGAGCGCATCGCAAGCCGCATTTTAGGCATGGGCGATGTTGTTTCTCTTGTTGAAAAAGCGCAGGAAACCGTCAATCAAGAAGAAGCCGAACGTCTGCAAAAACGTATGGCGCGCAACGAGTTTACGCTTGACGATATGCTTTTGCAGTTTCAGCAGGTAAAAAAAATGGGTTCGATACAATCGCTGATGGAAATGCTGCCGGGAGCGGCGGCTCAACTCGGAGGACGCGGTATTGATACCGCAGGCATGAAAAAAAACGAAGCGATAATTCAGTCTATGACAAAAAAAGAGCGCGCAAATCATTTGATTATCGGACCGAGCCGCCGGAAACGGATTGCCAAAGGCTCCGGAACGACTGTCGCCGACGTAAATAAATTGATTAAGCAATTTGAAAAGACCAAACTTGCCATGAAAAAACTCAGCCGCAGCAAGGGAATGCAGGCGCAGCTTTTAAATCGGCTCGGCGGAGGGGCGGATATGGAAGCGCTGGCAAAAAAGTTCAGCGGAATGCAGGGCCAACTCTGAGTGTATAGTTAGAAATATCGATACCGTTCCCTGTGAGTTTTGCTGCTGGCAAAATCTTGGAGCGGGCGGCAAAACTTGTTCTATCATTTAAACCTCTTTTTCCGCCGCCTGCACTCATTCTCCATATCGTATGCCGAACATAATCATGCCGATAAAAATATAAACGCATGAACAAAGAATAAAAATAACGATAAACGGAAAAAGCTTTCCTTTTTTTATGGAAAAAAATATAGAGGCGGGAATACTTGCTGCGACTACAAATAATACGATTGCGCTTATGCTTCCTGCGCGAAAACAAACGAATCCCGGCAAAAAGAAATTGCGGATTACAGCGAGCGCTCCTCCGATTAAAACAGAAAGAAAAAAATGTTCCTGAAAAAGAAGGGTAAGCGGCTCACCGAAGAACAAAACTTCCGCACAAGAAGCAGCAAGTACTAATCCTAAAAACAAAAAAGCGTATATCAAGAGTATGGTTTTTATATTTTTCTTCACCGGCGGACAGCGTCCAAGCGCTTTCATAGTATGACTTCAATGCTGATAAAGACTGAATACGACGTTTGCAGTCAATAAACAGGTTTAGTGCACTTCGACGACAGATGCCGTTCTGCCGTCCTGTGTGTAAACTCTGTTCGGGTTGGTTTTATCGACGACTGCCGTCATGCCGAGATAGTAGTTGTAGTAGTATTTGCCGCGCGGAAGGGGCAGCGTCAATTCGTAAAAGCCGGGTTTGGTTTCTTTGAGTTCGTAAATCCACGAGTCCCAGTTGGTAAATGTACCTGCAAGCCGAACTTGTTCGCCTCGTCCGCCGTTATAGATAAACGTAACGCCTGTATTTGCGTTATTGGTTGTTGCTTCTGGGAGTGTTCCGCCGAGGTCGAGCTTTGAAACGGTTATACCGCTTTCTCCGTCATATTCATTATTGGGGTTGTCGGGGTCTGCTGTCCATAGTCCATCAGTGATGATGCGATACGATAGTTCCGACAGATTTTTTGGTCGTTCAAGCACGTAAAAAAGCACCGAACCTGTTACGTTGCCGTCCGCGCCGCGGTTTACGTGCGCCTGATATGGATGAATTATCTTATAATTTTCAAAATCGAATGCAATGCCGACAAAGCGCGGTCCCGTTTTGTGCGTAAAGACAACATAGCGCGCAGTTATCTGCGGCGTTCCGCTTGTCTCAAGTCCTGCGATAAGATTGTTGTATTCATATAAATCTTGACTGTCTTCTGCCCCTTCTGCTCCCGCATACAGTGTCGGAAACACGGACAGCATACAGACTGCAAGGAATTTTAAAAAGAGTTTCATATATTTCATCTTCGGCACAACGGATAAGAGATTTTAGGGAATTTTTTTCAGAAATAAGGGGGACTAATGGGGAGAAATGTAGTATCTGGCAGGCAGCGTGGAACAGAGTTTGAATAATAGAGATTGCCTTTCACTCACCGCGGAATAGAACAGGGAGCGCTATAAATGTCGTTACGGCATAAAAAAGCCGCCTTAAAACGGCGGCTTTTTTATTCGTGCGGAGGGGGTTAATACCCGGACGCTTGCGTCGTAACGAAGGGTATTAAACCCGACTGCAACCACCTTATGAGAACAACATACCCCACGCTCGCGTAGGGGTTGTTGATTACGAAAATACATTAAAACTTAAATGATGCACTCAGTTTTAATATAGTCGGATAGCCAAGTTCAGCGTTTAAGCCGAAACGCTTTGTAAAATACCATGAAGAGCCGATATGTCCGCCAAAATCGCCATGAGTACTAACAGCTCCCGTATTGTCCTTATCCGCATAGCGATGCTGCCAGCTGTGCACCCGTACCCCGAGCCGCAATCCCGCATAAAAATCAAGTTTTTCAGGCGGAAAACCTAAATGGTAATTCACCAAACCGCCTAAGTAGAAATTCTGATAATCAACAGTATTCCGTCCTTTGTTCCAACTGTCTCCCCAGCCATTGAAACCAAAGTATCCGCCGAAGCCGAACGGCAAAACGCCTAATTTCTGCGTAAATTCTACTGTAGTTTCAATATGCGGAATAGCATAGCGATGATTGTTATAGTATACAGAGTTGCTTAATAAGCCGACGCCGATATTCCAAATAACATTGTGCTCTTGTATGCCGCCTCCGTAATTTTTCCAGCATTCCGACCAGCTTGCGGCAAAAGAAAATGCGCTTACAAATACGAAAAATATACTGGCAACTGCCAATTTTTTTGCGTTCATAGATATCCCCCTTTATTAACGCCGAAATATACAGTCCCTTCCGCACAAAATAAAAATTGCAATTTAAAATTCTTGTACGGTTGGAATAATTTTTATTTTCTGCGCTGCGTAGAACAGACCTCTTTCTCCGTATCGGTATAAAAAAATTGCGGCGATTTCCGCCGCAAAGTGTAACCAAATCTATGACAGAGAGTGCCGTACGCAGACGACAAAATCGTGTGTTTGCAGAAAAGTGGAGATGATCGGACTTGAACCGACTACCTCTTGCATGCCATGCAAGCGCTCTAGCCAGGTGAGCTACACCCCCAAAACCTTCTCCACTATAACAAAAACAAAATGCAGATGTCAATATTAGGCCTGTTTTTATATAAGCAATAAGCGATAAAGTAGTCACTGTAAATCAAGCGACTACCGAACGCTGCTTATCGATAGTCGCTTGAAAGTGAAACAGCCAAAGAAAAAACGCGAATTTTCCTACAAAAAGAAAAAGCCTAAAAATTGCACTACGTGCAAGGTAATTGCATATAGTGCAAG
>CAUTOZ010000118.1:0-6025 GCA_963539635.1 uncultured Treponema sp. | reverse complement strand
TCGGAATTTTTTGTAATTGCTTCTTCCTGTTTTTGGTCAACCAAATCTTTGTTGCTTAGTAATGTTCCTAGTTCTTCCAACCTCTGAGATTGCTCTTCATCTATTTTTTCCTTTTCAGAAAGCGAAAAACGAATCTCTGATAATTTTTTGTTTTGTTCCTTATTCTCATTACTTAATGAAGAGATTTTTTCGGTTTGTTCTTTATCTAGCAGCTCCTTCTCATTTAATCGAGAACTATTTTCTTTGACTTTCGAAGAAAGGAATTCTTGTTTTTTTAGAATATCTTCCTGCTCTTTTAATTGACGAACAACAGCCATCATTTCTTGTCTTGCAAGTTCTGATATTTCTTCTTTACTCGCACCATTTAATTTTGCTTCAATTGCGCTGACAGCAATTCGATTCACTGTAATATTGGCACAACCAAGTTCAAATAGATATTTTGAAGTTTCAGCTAGTTTCTTTTGAAACTCAAAAGATTTTTTCATTGCGCTAACGCTTACCTGTTGAGCTGCGGCGAGCTTTTCAACGGATACTTGAGTATCTTCAATAATATCCTTCGTATTTCCAGCACGATGACGAAATATCCAGACTCCTTTTTCTTGATAGTGTGCCATTTGCGTGCTGACAAATTGCATTGCATCTTTTGCACTTTCTTCTGACTGTTTTACTTCATTTTCGAGTGCAGAAATATCTTCTATTCTTCCTGCAACAATATCAGGAATGGTTTCGATATTCACAGATACAATTCCGCTCTCTGTTTCAACTTCAATCATTTTATTTTCATTCATATTTTTTACCCCCAAGTAAGAATATCTTTTATTTCGTCAATTAAGCCGGGATTATTCTTTTCTGCATCCTTCGCATGATATCCAATATTTTCTATACTTTCAGAAATCTCATTACATGACTCTACAAAATAAAGAATAGATTTTTGAGCAGTTTCACACATATCATCAATTGCTTTTTCCGTATCAGCCGCTTCAATCCACATTCCTTCCTGCATATAGAAAAGTTTTGCAACTTGAAGCATCCCGTCTTCACTTCTGTACTGCATTCGTTCTTTTATAAGTTTTTGTCTCTTTATACCCATCCCCACATCAGTGCCGACTGCAATCGCAAATCTACCGATACCGACGAAGTTCACTTTTAACACAAACTTACTCCAGAATGCAGGTGTTGTTGGTGGTCCGGCTTCTATTGCAGACCGAATAGCCGCATCTGCCAAATCAACAGCTGTAAAAGTGCCGCTTTCGATAGTCATCATTCTTGCAATTGTGCGATTTTTAAACGGAATTTTTCCAATTTATAGATTTCCAATCACCATTATGTTCCCGGAATTCTTGTACTAAACGTCGGACAAAGTAAAATGTTCGCACAAGAACTTCGCCAATGATTACAGGTATTGCTTGTCTTCCAAGTTCATTTAAAACTGCAAGTTCAGAACGCATATCCCATTTATCTTTTGTATATAAATCATTAACAAGTTTTGGAAGTTCTGTTTTGTTTATTCCCGGCAAAGATGAGATTTCATGTAATAGAGAAATAAAAAGACCTGATATTCCCATTCCGCCGCCAGCAGTATTTTTTGAACCGCCCATGTCGCTTACAAGATGACCTGCCCAATTAACTGCAACTCGTAAAATAGAAATAACCATTGGAGCCGCCGCGAGAGCCTTTATAAGTTTTTGAATAGGTTTTGGAATTTTCTCATCAATTTCATCTTTATATTTACTTTCTGCAATATTTATCATCCACATCAACAGACCTGAAATTATTACGGGAAGCCATATTTTTAAAAGTTCTTTCGGTTCGGTGCTAATAAATTCAAGATGCCACTCGCCATTTTTATTTACAAAAATTCCCATTCTAAAAAAATGAACGGCAATTGAAGCTGCAAGTCCTAATAAAGTCGGATGATGCGCAAAATCTGCAAGATGATGATTTGTAGCACTCACACCTATGTCTGCACCTTTCCAGATATTATCCTGTCCAACAGGAAATTTTCCTTCAAGAAACTCAATCGCTTTGTTTAACCTATCTCCTTCAAATCCATTCAATTTCGCAAATTTCATAATAAATTGATTAACTTGTTTATTACTGTTGGCATTGCCACGTTCAAAATTAAACTCACCAATAACAAAAGAGTCTATCAATCCGCATAAAACGCCAGCCCCAACAGCAATTGCATAGTCAAAACCGTCTGCATGATTGGTCAACCGTTCAATTTCAATATTTAAGGTATCGATTTTTGAATTAAGCTCTTCTGATTGTGAATCAATTTCAGCAATTTTTTGTGCAATTTCAGTTATTCTTGGGTCTAATTTATCTTTTTCAAATGCTGGCAGTATTTCATATTCTACTTGAAAATCATCATCTTCCGGCACCTGATATTTAATTGCTGTCAACACATCGGAAGCCATTTCATCTTTCCTTCTATATCATCATTTCTGTTGCGAAACGAGCGAAAGCGAAGTTTCGCAACAGAGGATTTCTTCAATCCTCTGTTCAGTGTACACTGAACACGTTTTCGCGCAGCGAAAATTCTTGGAAAATTTATTGGAGGAGTTTTTTATAATGCAAATAGGGCAAACTATTTCAGTAATTTGTTGACGTTGAAAACTGCGCTACATGACTTTCTATGAAATGTCCTTATGACAGGATATGCTGAAAAGTACAACTATATGACTGGGAGGGGGCTGTCATATAGACAAAATTACTTTTAAAAAAAATGCAGAAAAAAAATTATCGTCTTTATTTTTGAGTGCTTTTTTCTTTCCGCGTTTTCTCTGTTGATTAAAACGAGGATTTATAAAAACTCGTCCCCAACAATTCGAAGCGATATTTGGAATATCGTCTTTCGACGTATTTTCCGTTGCCCCTCTGCATCCTGACGGCTTCTGTCGGGTGTCCGGAAATAACAATTCCTGCATTGCCGTTGACCGCTTCGGGCTGTCCTTGTTGTTGTCTTTGCGACTGCCCCTGCTGGGAGGGGGCGGTTGTTTTTTTGTTATCTTTTGCTGATTGTCGTCATTCGGGGTATTTTGGCAGCCTCCGAATACAGCTCCTGCAAAAATAAATGAATACTTCGTTTTATTTGATAAACGCAGTTCTTTGCCGCCCGCGTTGGATAAAACACGCCTCTCTCTAAAAATAACTTCAAAAAAAATATTGTGCAAAAATTTGTCGACGCAAACTCAATCGGGAGGTAACTCGGTTAAGTCTGCCAAATAGCGTTTTCACCGCCCGCGCCGCCCAAGCATTACGAATTATGCATTCCGCATTCCCAATTATTTTCACTCCTGTAATGCTGCTTCAATTGAGCGAAGGCGGCGGCGGTTTTTGCGTTCTTTTTGGCGGGCAAAGAGGTTTTTGCGGTCGGGAACTCTGCGATTTGCGCGGCGGTCGGTGAAGTTCAAGATAATGTTTGTGATAAAAATCGAGCATACGCAGATTCCCGTGATGACAAGCACCGCGTGGCGTCCAAACTTTTCAAACGGCAGCGGAAAATTCATGCCGAAAAAACTCGTAATAAAAGTCGGCACCATCATAACGATATTGAGCACCGCAAGTTTTTTCATATACACGTTTACATTATTCGAGATGATTGAGCCGAACGCGTCCATAACGCCGACAAGGACGTTGCGGTACGTGTCCGCCATTTCAATCGCCTGCCGGTTGTCGATTTCAACGTCGTCCAGCCATTCAATGTCGTCTACATCGAGCTTGAGGAGTTTTGTTTTTCTGATTTTTTCAAGCAAAAGCTGATTGGTTTTCAAAGACGTCGTAAAGTAAACGAGTGACTTTTCCAAATTCGACAACTGGAGAATCTCTTTATTTTCGACTGAAAGCTGCAATTCGTTTTGAATGCCGGAAGAGCGGCGGTTGATGTCTTTAAGGTAGCGCAAAAAGGTGATGTCTGCGCGGCTGATAAAGCGAATGATAAATGCGGGAAAGTCCGAAAGTAAAAGCCCCTTAACGCGTCCCGCTGAAAAATCTTTAAGGACTTCGCAGTCCGTCCAGCAAATCGTGATAATGCTGTTTCCCTTGATGATAATACCGAGCGGAACAGTAAAATACTGCGTTTCGGCTGACGGTTCAAAAATCGGAAGACGGATAATTGTCAAGATATAGCCGTCGCCCTCTTCAAGGCGGGAAAGTTCGTCGGGGTCGAGAATGTCGAGAATGTGCTCGGAGTCGAGTTCAAATTCCTTTTGTAAAAGTTCAACGTCTTCGCGGGTAACAACGCGCGCGTCAACCCACGTGCGTTTTGCCTGTTCAAGCTCTTCTTTTTTAATGCGGGCAAATTTTCCGTCGTCCTGCTGCTGCCAGTATGTAATCATAACAAATTCCTTTTTGTGGAGAGGTGAAACCGCAGTTGCGGCTGGTGCATACAGGACAATCTTTTACAGTCGGACGTTCCTGCAGAGGCTTATACGCGCATGCGTACATAAATGATAATCACAGCTGCACGTGCTGCCGCTGTCCATATAAGCCTCCTTATAATTGAAAGAATTGGTGAATTTTGGGCGCATACTATCAAAAAGGGACGGCAGTAGCAAGCATAGAGGAATTTTTAATCGGGTGTGCGCTGCTTTGATGGTGCAGGTGCCTCTCAAGTCGATATGTAAAGAACGACTGGAAAAGCATTCGTGCAGAGCGACATTCTTTTCTATAGATAAATCTCTGCGATTAGACTAAAATCACGCTTGAATAACATACGGCCTATTCGAGCACGTCGTTGTCGAACAGGTTTGTTTTAAGGAGTTACCATGGACAGGCAGGAAGTTTTAAAGCGGGCGAATGACTATATCGCTGCGGAAAAAGATGTACGCTTCAGCGATGAAGTAAAAGCGCTGATTGCAAAAGAGGATTTTACGGAACTTGAAGACCGTTTTTATCGGACGCTTGAGTTTGGAACGGGCGGACTCCGCGGCATTATGGGCGGCGGAACAAACCGCATGAATACGCTTGAAATCAACCGCGCGACGCAAGGACTTTCAAACTACATCATGAAAACTTTCCCCGAAAAAGCGAAAGCAGGACAGTTGAGCGCCGTCATCGCGTACGACAGCAGAAACAATTCCGATGTGTTTGCAGAAGCGACGGCGCGTATTTTTGCGGCTAACGGCATTAAAGCCTATCTTTTTTCCGCGCTGAGACCGACTCCGGAGTTGTCTTTTGCAATCCGCGAACTTAAAGCGGATACGGGCGTTGTTGTAACCGCTTCTCACAATCCGCCGGCGTACAACGGCTACAAGGCCTATTGGAATAACGGCGCGCAGGTAACTGAGCCGCATGACAAAGGCATTATTGATGAAGTAAACAAGGTAACGGAGATAAAATCCATTTCTAAAGAAGAGGCGCTTAAAAACGGAACGCTTGTCATGCTCGGAAAAGAAATGGATGACAAATTCTGGGCGATGTGCAAGGCGCAGCTCTTCCGGCCTGACCTTATCCGCGATTACGCAAAAAACGTAAAAATCGTCTATACGCCCTTGCACGGAACAGGCGCGCTTCATGTAGAGACCGTACTCGGCGACCTTGGTCTTAAAGTTATCACGGTCCCCGAACAGCGCGAGCCTGACGGAAACTTTCCGACAGTAGAAAAGCCCAATCCTGAAGAAGCGCCTGCTTTAAAACTTGCGCTTGCACTCGGCGCAAAGGAAAAAGCGGACTGCGTTATGGCAACCGACCCTGACGCCGACCGCTTCGGGTCAGCGTTCCCTGATAAAAACGGCACCTTCGTCCTCGTCAACGGAAACCAAATGGGCGCACTTCTGCTTGAGTACGTACTCCTCTCCCGCAAAGAATTAGGGCAGCTCCCCGCTGACGCAGTTGCAATTCGTTCTATCGTTACGTCGGCATTCATTGATACAATCTGCAAAAAATATGGAGTCAAAACGCTCGAATGCCTGACAGGATTCAAGTGGATTGCAGCCGTCGAAGCGGAAATCGAAGAAAAAAAGACCGGCACCTATGTATTCGGCTTTGAAGAAAGTTACGGTTATAAAATCGAAAAAGAAGT
>CAUTOZ010000117.1:0-6070 GCA_963539635.1 uncultured Treponema sp. | reverse complement strand
CCTTTGACTTTCCGTTTTTCTTCTATATAATCCGCGTATGGCAAAGACATTCGACGATAAGAAAATCATTTACACAATGAACGATGTGAGCCGCGCATACGGCACCAAAGTCGTTCTTAAAAACATCGGCATTTCGTATTTTTACGGCGCGAAAATCGGCGTTATCGGAGCGAACGGCTCCGGAAAGTCCAGTTTGTTTAAGATTCTTGCGGGAATTGACACGGACTATACCGGCGAGACTTCGCTTGCGCCGGGGTATACAATCGGTTATCTGGAGCAGGAGCCGCAGCTTGAAGCGGGAAAGACTGTGCGCGAGGTTGTGAGCGAGGGCGTAAAAGAAATTACGGATTTGCTTGCGGAGTTTGACAAAGTAAACGAAGCGTTCGGCGACCCCGATGCGGATTTTGATAAACTGGGAGCGCGGCAGGCGGAACTGCAAGACCGTCTTGACGCGCTTGACGCGTGGAATCTTGATAACAACCTTGAACTTGCGATGGACGCGCTCCGCTGCCCTCCGCCGGAGCAGGTTGTTGACGTTCTTTCCGGCGGTGAACGCCGCCGCGTGGCTCTGTGCCGTCTGCTTTTGCAAAAGCCCGACATTCTCCTGCTCGACGAGCCGACCAATCACCTTGACGCGGAAACTGTCGCCTGGCTTGAAAAGCACCTGCACGACTATCCGGGAACGGTTATTGCAATCACGCACGACCGATATTTTCTTGACGACGTTGCCGGTTGGATTCTGGAACTTGACCGCGGCGAGGGCTTTCCGTTCAAGGGGAATTATTCGTCATGGCTTGAACAGAAAAATCAGCGGCTTGCGCTTGAAGAAAAAGGCGAAAGTCAGCGGCGAAAGGAGATTCAGCGCGAACTTGACTGGATTCACATGGGCGCAAAGGGGCGGCAGGCAAAGCACAAAGAACACATCACGCGCTACAACGAGCTTATGGCAAAGGAATCCAAAGCGCAGCTCAAGGACACGCAGATTTCCATTCCTGCGGGGCCGCGCTTGGGGAATCTGGTTATCGACGCCGAAAACCTCACCAAATCGTTCGGCGACAAACTTTTGTTTGAAAAGCTCGACTTTCATATTCCGGCGGGGGCGGTTGTCGGCATTGTCGGACCAAACGGCGCAGGAAAGACGACTTTATTCAAAATGATTGCCGACGCAGCGGGGCTTGCAGGCGGAGAAAAACCCGATTCAGGCGAAATCAAAGTCGGTTCGACGGTAAAACTCGTGTATATCGACCAGCTTCGGAGCGGATTGGACGAAAACAAAACCGTCTACGAAACGCTTTCAGGCGGCGCGGACTTGATAAGACTCGGCGCAACGGATGAAAAGGGACGCGCTCTTGAAGGCGGTGTCCGCGAAGTGAATGCCCACGCATATTGTTCGTGGTTCAACTTTGCCGGAGCCGACCAAAATAAGAAAGTCGCAGTCCTTTCCGGCGGCGAAAAAAACCGCTTAAACCTCGGCATGATGCTTAAAGAGGCGGGCAATGTCCTCCTCTTGGATGAGCCGACCAACGACTTGGACGTTCAGACCGTGCGCGCGCTTGAAGAAGCGCTTGAAGACTTTGCAGGCTGTGCGCTCGTCGTCAGCCACGACCGCTGGTTTTTGGACAGAATCTGCACGCACATCCTCGCATTTGAAAACAACAGCCAAGCGCGCTTTTTCGAAGGCAACTGGTCGGAATACGCCGCATGGAAGAAAGAACAGTTCGGCGAAGACGCAGGCGTTCCCAAGCGCACCGTCTACCGCAAAATGACGCATTAAGGCGGAGGCTGCAGGTTTTGTCGTGCGGCAAAAGCAGGGAAGGGCGGACTGCAAACTCGGGAAGCGCTTCCAAACGCCTCGTTTCGCACGATAAACTTTGCTGCCTCCTACAGTTTCTCTCTGATATTATCCATACCCCCGCAGGCGTGTGGATAATATCGGGAGGACGGCAACTCTGTAAAATCAAACTACCTGTCCGCGCCGCCTAATTGGATATCCGCCGATGTTTTTTTTACCAAGTTTTCGGCAAGGAAAACTTGAAGCGGACAGCAAGCCGAATCGTATCTGCAAAACCCAATAGACCTGTCCGCCCCGTCTGAAGGGAGTCGTTCCCCCCGCTCGAATGAAGCAAGGTACTTCATCAGAATGAAGAGAGATTCTTCATTAGAATGAAGTGAAGTCCTTCATCAGAATGAAGAGAGATTCTTCATCAGAATGAAGTGAAGTCCTTCATTAGAATGAAGTACGTTCCTTCTAGTGAATGAAGTAAATCTATCTCTGTTTTTTTACCAACATTCTCATCGAATTAAGCACTGCAAGAAACGTAACGCCTACATCGCCGAATACTGCAAGCCACATACCGGTAATGCCTGCCGCTCCGAGCGCCATAATTGCCGCTTTTACGCCGAGCGAAAAGGCGATGTTTTGGTAGACAATGCCGAGCGTCCGTTTTGAAAGGCGCACCGCCTGCGCGATTTTAGACGGTTCGTCGCTCATGATAACAACGTCGGCGGCTTCTATTGCGGCATCCGTTCCCAGTGCGCCCATCGCAATGCCGGCGTCCGCGCGGGACAAAACAGGCGCGTCGTTTATGCCGTCGCCTGCAAAAAAAAGCGTTTCGCGCCGTCCGCCGTCTTTTTGCGGCGAAAGCAGTTCTTCAACAATGCGCACTTTGTCTTCCGGTAAAAGATTTGCATAAACCGCGTTGATTCCCAGTTCCGCCGCCGTTTTTTTCGCAGTCTTTTCGGCATCGCCTGTCAGCATAACGGCATTTTTTACGCCCAGCGTTTTCAAATCCCGCACCGCTTCCTTCGCTCCGTCTTTTATCTCGTCGGAAATGACGATGTGTCCGGCATATTCTCCGTCAACTGCAACGTGCACGAATGTTCCTGCGTCATCTTTTAAGCAGTCCATATCGAATTCGATGTTGTTTTCGCTCATCAAAGTTTCGTTTCCGGCAAGAATCCGCTTTCCGTCAATTTCGATTTTTATTCCGCGCCCGCTCAATTCTTCCGCTCCTTTTGCGTGAATGCGCTTGCAGCAGTCGCCGTGGTGCTTTTCTTTGAGGGATTTTGATACGGGGTGATTGGAAAAACATTCCGCGTGGGCGGCGATGACAATCAACTCTTCGCTTGAGATTTTTTCAGGATTGGCAGGGTGAGTTTCCGTAACGATAAACGAACCTTTCGTGAGCGTGCCGGTTTTGTCGAATACGGCAGTGCGCACATTCGAAAGCGCTTCCATTCCTGCGCTGCCCTTGAACAAAATGCCCTGCCGAGCAGCCGAGCCGATTCCGCTGAAAAACGAAAGCGGAACCGAAATGACGAGCGCGCACGGACACGAAACTACGAGGAATATTATTGCGCGCGAAAGCCACGTTTTTACGTCTCCTGCTATGATTGACGGCACAAGCGCGGTCAAAACTGCCAGAATGCAGACAATCGGCGTGTAGATTTTTGAAAAGCGGGTTATAAAACGCTCCGTACGCGTCTTTTTTTCGGAGGATTCTTCCGCAAGTTTGAGTATACGCGCTGCAGCGGAATCTCCGGCAGGGCGGAGCGTTCGTATTTCCAGCACGCCCAGTGTATTTACCGCGCCTGAAAAAACTTCGATTCCCTCATAGACTTCATGCGGCACGCCCTCGCCGGTCAACTGTGAATTGTTCACGAAAGATTTTCCTCCGATTACAACACCGTCGATCGGAATGCGCTCTCCCGGCTTTACGATTATGGTTTCGCCGATTTGAACTTCATCGGCACGGATTTCGATTTTTTCGCCGCCGCGTACAACGGTCGCTTTGTCCGGACGGATTTCCATAAGCGCGTTTATCGACTTACGGGATTTATCTACTGCATAGTCTTGGAAAAACTCTCCGATTTGGTAGAACAGCATGATTGCGGCGGCTTCCGGATATTCCCCAAGTCCGATTGCCCCGATAGAAGCAAGACTCATCAAAAATTGTTCTTCAAAGACTTTACCTTTCAGGATACTCCGCACGGCTTGCAGAACAACGTCTTTTCCGCAGAGCAAAAACGACGCAAGAAACAAAACGACGCTTGCCGCTTCCCGCACGTTTCCTGCGATTTTTACGCTTATGTCCAAAAAGGCAAACGGAGCGTACTTGACTGCCATTGCCGCTGCAAAAAATATGAGAGATGCGGCAATCCGTTTTACGGGGGATTCTTCGTCTTCGCACTGTCCGTCCTCGTGAGCGCAGCACGAACAGCGTATATTTCCGTGCAAGGCGCCGTGTTCGTGCGTATGACTGTGTTCATGCTCGTGAGAATGCTCCTCTTCGTGAATGTGCGTATGCCCGTCATGCTCATGCTCATGTTCACCGCTTCCGTCATGATGAGTGCAGGTGCATTCTCCTTTATGTTGATGTTCTTTCATAATAAAACCTCCAATTTAGCCGTAGTCTGCGAAAGCAAACTGTGGGGCGGCGGAACCACGTTTTATCTTTCATCCGGCGTTCTCCGCTGCCACCCTATTCCCCGACGTGATTCAGTCCTTGATTCAAAATTGAATTGACGTGATCGTCCGCAAGCGAATAAATGAGCGACTTGCCTTCGCGGCGGAACTTTACCAATCCGTTGGTTTTCAAAATGCGCAGCTGATGACTGACTGCCGACTGCGTCATGCCTAAAACCGCCGCGACTTCGCCGGCAGGCATTTCCTGTTCAAGCAGGACGAATAATATTTTTATCCGTGTCGAATCGCCGAAAATCTTAAACAATTCGGCAAGGTCGAACAGCGTATCTTCGTCCGGCATATTTTCAAAAGCATCGATTCTCGTTTCCATTTCGGCCGCTCCTACCACAGTTCTTTTTTCAGCTCAATCGAATCTTTTTCAGACAGCGTTCGAATCACCTTGCATGGAATGCCGCCTGCAAGAGAATTCGGCGGTATTGCGCCCGTTACGACGCTTCCCGCTGCAATAACGCATCTGTTTCCGATAACCGCTCCTCCGCAGACTGTAACATTTGCTGCAAGCCAGCAGTCGTCGCCTATGGTAATCGGTTTAGCGTATTCTTGAGCAAAAACGCTTCCGTCCGTCCTCTCAATAATTTTTCGTTCGCTGCTTAAAAGCGGGTGCACCGGCGTTACAAGTGAACAATTCGGACCGATGAAAACATTGTTTCCGATTTTTACGGGAGCGCAGTCCAATACAGTTAAATTGAAGTTTGCATAAAAGTTTTCACCGAGTTCGGTAAACAGTCCGTAGTCAAATTGTACCGGGCCTTGCAGATACGCGCTTTTATCGGCATTCGGCAAAAGCTCGTGCAGAATTTTTGCGCGGGCATTCAAATCGCACTCATCAAGAAGATTGTATTCGCGAGAAAGCCTATGAGCAGTTTCCCGAAATCGCTTTAATTCTTCGTCGGACGCATCGTAAATCTTACCGGCGAGCATTTTTTCTTTTTCAGTCATAAAATCTCCAATATCGTTGTTCGACAGAGAACTGTAGATAATTTAATATATGAATAACTGTTCATACATTAAAAGTTGAGTGCGCTTCTGTCAAGTCGGAAGGCGGCAAAAGTGAAAATGATTTAGAGATAAAACGAGTGTGATAAATATAATTTTGTAATAGCTGAGAATGGAAAAGTTCAGAAGTAGAGTAGGGGCATAGGATTTTCACAAATTATCTTTAAATTACAGTAATTACAGGATTTTTATATACCGGTCGCCGCTGGATACTAAATTTTCAAGGGAATGAATAAAACAGGTTTGTTTTCGTAAACCCTATTATCAAAGATATTAATATAATCTTTGACGATTATTCTTGTTGCGATGATCCAATTGATACTGAAAATTCCGAAAGAAATGTTTTGCAGCATTATCCATTTAAAACCTAAACTTGCCCGCCTCCTCCGCCAGCCTTTCAATGCTGTCCTTGTTCTCTTGCGGGCGGCAGAGAAAGATGTTTGAAAGATATAACGTAGATTCCGCCCGCACGAGTTTCGCGGATGGGTAGAACTTTATTTGGAAGATATAACGTAGTTTCCCATCCGCACGAGTTTTGCTGTGCGTCTCCTCCGTATACCGCGTGTTAAATAATCTGCCATCGGGAAA
>CAUTOZ010000116.1:0-6155 GCA_963539635.1 uncultured Treponema sp. | reverse complement strand
AAACGCTGACCGCCGAACTGCGCTTTACCGCCGAGCGGCTGCTGCGTGACGAGCGAGTACGGCCCCGTCGAACGCGCGTGCATTTTGTCGTCTACAAGGTGATGAAGCTTCATAAAGTAGATAACGCCGACAAAAATCGGATTTACAAATGGTTCACCGGTGCGTCCGTCGC
Organism: uncultured Treponema sp.; assembly: GCA_963539635.1. Classification (GTDB taxonomy): domain Bacteria; phylum Spirochaetota; class Spirochaetia; order Treponematales; family Treponemataceae; genus Treponema_D. The sequence goes on along the minus strand of CAUTOZ010000116.1, from coordinate 5,983 downwards.
GTACAATCTGTTTACAATCGGTGGAAAGACCGGCTTCGGCAAGTTTTTCAGCAATCTGCTCCTGAGACGGCGTCTGGAATGCAGGAGATTCGTAAAACTGATTCAAATAGCGTCCGGCAATTCCCAATTCCGATTCCATAATCTGCCCGATGTTCATACGAGACGGAACGCCGAGCGGATTCAAACACACGTCAAGAGGCGTACCGTCTTCAAGATACGGCATATCTTCAACCGGCAGAATGCGGGCTACAACACCTTTGTTTCCATGCCGTCCCGCCATTTTGTCGCCCTCGCATAACTTGCGTTTGTTTGCGATGAGGACTTTTACGACTTCATCCACACCGGGACTTAAATCGTCGCCTTCCAAACGCTTCATGCGCTGAACGTCGATAACGACGCCTTCAACGCCGTGCGGCACGTGCAGGGAAGAATCGCGTACTTCTTTTGCTTTTTCACCGAATATCGAATTCAAAAGTTTGAATTCGGGAGTCGTTTCCGTTTCGCTTTTCGGCGTTACCTTTCCCACAAGAATATCGCCGGAACGCACTTTTGCACCGACGCGGACAATACCTTCCGCATCAAGATTATCAAGCGCTTTTTCCGCCATATTCGGAACATCACGCGTAATTTTTTCCGGCCCGAGCTTGGTTTCGCGCACTTCAATCTGGAATTCCTTTATGTGAATCGAAGTGTACATATCTTCGCTGACGACGCGCTGAGAAATCAAAACAGCATCTTCGTAGTTGTAACCGTTCCAAGGCACAAAGCCGACTAAAATATTGCGGCCAAGCGCAAGTTCTCCATTGAATGTTGCAGGTCCGTCGGCAAGAACGCCGCCTTTTTCCACGCGCTCACCGACAGAAACGGTCGGACGCTGGTGATTGCACGTATCGTTATTCGTACGCTGATATTTCAAAAGCGGATATTCGTCAAGTTCACCGGAAATTCCTTCGTCCGGTTTTACCTTAATCATCTCGCTTGAAACAAAAACGACTTCACCTGTGCGTACGGCTTTTACCAAAACGCCGGAATCATAAGCGGCTTTTCGTTCCATACCGGTACCGACATACGGCGGTTCGGGGAACAAAAGCGGCACAGCTTGACGCTGCATGTTACAGCCCATGAGCGCGCGGTTCGCGTCGTCGTGCTCCAAAAACGGAACCAGAGACGCGGATACGGAAATTACCTGACGCGGAGAAACGTCCATATACTGAACATCTTTCGGATTGCGCTGTGTATAATTTCCGCGGTTGCGGCACGAAATCATATCCGTCGGGAATGTACCGTCGTCCTTTAACCCTTCAACAACCGTTCCGATATAAAATTTATCTTCGTCCATTGCAGAAAGATATTCGATTTCGTCTGTCGCACAGCCGTCAACAATCTTCCGGTACGGGGCTTCAAGAAATCCGTACTCGTTGATTTTCGTAAACATCGCAAGCGACACGATAAGACCGATGTTCGGGCCTTCAGGCGTTTCAATCGGACACATACGCCCGTAATGCGAATAGTGAACGTCGCGGACTTCAAAACCGGCGCGATCGCGAGAAAGACCGCCGGGTCCAAGCGCATTCAAACGGCGTTTGTGCGTAAGCTCTGCAAGCGGATTGACTTGATCCATAAACTGCGAAAGCTGAGACGAGCCGAAAAATTCCTTTATTGAAGCGACAATCGGCTTTATCGAAATTAAATCCTGCGGTTTAATCGTTTCCGTTTCTTTTAAGCCCATGCGCTCTTTTACGATGCGCTCCATGCGGCTGAACGCGGTTTTGAGCTGATTCGTCATAAGCTCACCGACGCAGCGGATGCGGCGGTTTCCCAAATGGTCGATATCGTCAATAACGTCTTCATCAATGTAAACATTGATGAGAATCTTCATCGTATTGATGATGTCGTCGTTTATCAGCGTAAAATCCTGAATATCGTCTTTGTAGTCGAATTTTTTGTTGAGTTTGTAGCGTCCCACGCGCCCCAAATCGTAACGGCGGTCGGAGAAAAACATTGAATGCAAGTCTTTTTCCGCAGCGTCAACGGTAATCGGCTCACCGGGAAGAAGCACCGCGTAAACGGCAGCAAGCGCATCTTCTTTAAGCGGCTCCATATCGACCGAGCCTTCCTTGACATAGCGGACTTCTTCGCGCTCAAAGCAGTTGATGATAATCTGAGAATCAAGCGACGTATTTTTTTCGTCCTTGTCGTTCGGATTTTTCTTTGTGTTGAAGTTTATAACGTCGATTTCCGTAATATTGTTCGCCAATAAATCGTCAATATCATGCGGATGCAGACGAGAACCTGCGTTAAAAAGTCGTTTTTCGTTGCCGTTTTCATCGTTGATGATAACCGCGCTGGCAAGTACGCGGTCAACGAGCGCTTCGCGCACTTCAGCATTATCGCTGACAGACGCTTTTTCTACCGCGTAAAAACAGCGGATAATTTCTTCGCGCGTATTGTAGCCGAGCGCGCGCAAAAACATTGTTCCCAAAATCTTCTTTTTGCGGTCGATTTTCGCGTAAATCAAATCCTTTTTTTGATCGATTTCGAATTCAAGCCACGAACCGCGGTACGGAATAATGCGGCTGGAATAAACGCCTTTTTCATGCTGAAAAATAACGCCCGGCGACCGGTGAATCTGCGAAACGACAACGCGTTCCGCGCCGTTTATGATAAATGTTCCGCGGTCAGTCATCAGCGGAATATCGCCCATATATATATCTTTTTGGATGATATGTCCGTCGTTCAAAAACGTTAAGTCAATCCGCGCTTTCAGCGGAACCGAATATGTCAATCCTTTTTGTTTGCATTCAAGTTCAGTGAATTTAATATTGGGATAGTCAAGTTCGTAATATTCAAATTCAAGCGACATATCGCCGTTCGGACTTTCAATCGGAAAAATCGAAGTAAAAACTTCCTGTAATCCCTGATTTTCCGGCGTTTCGCCCGCTTTCAATTTTTGTGCCTGGAGAAAACTTTCATAAGAAGAAGTTTGAATATCAATCAGATCCGGCACATCCATAAAATTCTGAATGTCTTTACCGATATACTGACGGTTTATTGTCCGTGTTTTTGCGAACATCGGTTCCCCCTGTTTATTGAGTTCGGAAAAAGACTGCTACATACGCCGACCGCGTACAGCACAGAAAGTTCCGACACGCCTTACCGGGTGTAAGACGATTTAATGTACTAAAGAACAAAACTTTTTATTCGTGTAGACTTGTATCGAACAAGTTTAATACAAATCTTTGAGTTTTTGGGCGCAGCCGGAACTCGTAACCGGCTTTTCGCGGTTTCATTCGCGGCACGCCGCGAACGGCTTCGCCGCCGCTACAATCCTGCGCAGGCTACTCTTCCGTCGATTACGGATTTTCCGCTTTTTTACGGTATCGCCCGCACAGTTTGCCGCAAATTACAGCATCGCCGCTTTTCAGTAATGCTGGGCGCAGCGTTTTCCGCCGCTGAAATGTAAGTCAATACATTTGCCAATGCAGACATTACCCACTATCCTCTCTCCACTGATACGGCTATAGGCAAGAAAAGCCGCCTGCGAAAACAGGCAGCAATTCTTTTAATATAAGCGCTTAAAAACAGCGCATTTACTTATTTCTTAGATGCTTCTCCGCCAGCTTCTTTAATATCGGCAATCATCTTGTCGGCATCGGCCTTACTTACGCCCTCTTTAAGCACTTTCGGCGCGCCTTCGACAAGAGCCTTTGCTTCGCCAAGACCAAGTCCGGTAATTGTACGTACGGCTTTGATAACCGGAATCTTTTTTGCCGGGTCAATTTTGTCGAGCGTAACAGTAAATTCCGTCTGCTCTTCCGCAGGAGCGCCGCCTGCCGCCGCTCCCGGCGCCGCAGCAACAGCAACCGCCGCTGTTACGCCGAATTTTTCTTCCATCGCCTTTACAAGCTCTGAAACCTCAAGAACTGTCATGTTCGCAACTGCATCAAGAATCTGATCTGTTGTTAATGCTGCCATATTATCTTCTCCATAATATGAATAAAATATTTTCACCCAAAGTTCAGGCGCACGGCATCATTTCCATACGGAACGCGCCGCAATTTTTGCGCGGACAGTCGACAGCGTCTGAAGCCTGAACGCGCATTTTCAAACAAAATTAGTTCGCTGCAGGAGCTTCTGCTGCCGGAGTTTCGGCAGGTTTTGCAGCTTCTTCAGCTTTCGGTGCAGAGGCATCGCCTTCTGCCGCTTTCTTTTCCGCATATGCTTTGAGCGTTGCGGCAAGTTTACGCGCAGGCCCGTTCATCGCGCTCATAAGCATAGCAATAAGCTCTTTTCTACCAGGCACCTTAGAAAATGCTTCAATTTTTGCCGCATCGAACAATTCGTTACCGACAAAGGCACCTTTTACCGCGAGCTTCTGACTGTCTTTTGCAGCGTCAAAAAGAATTTTTGCAACAACATTGGAATCTTCTTTTGACATAGCAACAACGGTCGGCCCTTTTAAATAGTCGCCCACATTGTCGATTTTCATATCGGCGAACGCGATACGCGCAAAATTGTTTTTTACAACTTTAAGCGCAGCATCCTGTTCGCGAAGTTTTTTGCGCAAATCGGAAATCTGCGCAACAGTCATGCCGCGGTAATCAGCAAAAATAAAATCGTTGTATTCCGCGAAGGTCTTTTTCGCTTCTTCAATTGCAGTTGCCTTAGCAGACTGCACTTTTTTTGCAAGCATCGCCATATTATTCACCTTCCTTTATGTCAACCCAAACGCCGGGCCCCATCGTCGAACTCAGCGATACGGAATTGATAAAGCCCGCAACGACGCCATTGGGAGCCTTTTTGCCAAGTTCCGAAAGTAAAATGTTGACATTTTCTGCAACTTTGCTGGTATCCATAGAAACTTTTCCGACGGCAATATGCACAATTCCGGTTTTATCCGCGCGGTATTCCGTGCGTCCTTTTTTCAATTCAGAAATTGCGTTCACAATATCGTTTGTTACAGTTCCTGTTTTCGGATTCGGCATAAGACCTTTACGTCCAAGCACCATACCAAGACGACCAACATCTTTCATCATATCGGGAGTAGCGACGGCAATATCGAAATCAAGCCAGCCGCCCTTTACCTTTTCGATGTATTCGTCAGAGCCGGCAAACGCCGCGCCTGCATCTAGAGCTTCCTTTACGCGGTCATCTTTGCAGAATACCAAAACTTTCTTTTCGCTCTTAAACTGATTCGGAAACACAAGCGTATCGCGCACCGTCGCGGACTTTTCAAGACGAAGCGCAACGTGCGCTTCCACTGTCTCGTCGAACTTCGCAACTTTCATATCCTGCACCATAGTACAGGCGGTCGGTACGTTGTATTTCTTTGTAAGGTCATATTTTGCAGCGGATGCGCGGTATTTTTTTCCATGTTTCATATTACTGCTCCACCTCTACGCCCATACTGCGCGCAGTACCGGCAATGATTTTTTTAGCCGCCTCAAGGTCGTTCGCATTAACGTCAGGCATCTTCGTCTTGGCAATCTCTTCAAGGTCTTTTTTGGAAAGCGTTCCAACTTTATCGCGAAGCGGATTGCCCGAACCTTTTTCAAGTTTCAAGGCCTTTTTGATAAGAACCGCTGCCGGCGGCGTCTTCAAAATAAATGTGTAGGATTTGTCCTGATAAACGGTAAGAACGACTGGAATTATTAATCCGCGTTCCATTTTACTCGTTCTGTCGTTGAATTCCTGGACAAACTTCGGCGCAGAAACACCATGAGGTCCAAGCGCAGGCCCAATCGGCGGAGCCGGCGTTGCAGCCCCGGCAGGACACTGCAATTTAATGACGGCTGTTACTTTCTTTGTTGCCATTTTAATTCTCCTAAAATTGGTATGGAGCGGCAGATACCGCCCCTAACGAAACGCCTTTATCCAACGGATATGCGCCTCTCCCAAAAACAGGTTATGTCCGTTTCGGCAAACGAACCCTGATTTGTTTTAATTAAATCTTTTCCACTTGAAGCACATTGACTTCAACCGG
>CAUTOZ010000115.1:0-6160 GCA_963539635.1 uncultured Treponema sp. | reverse complement strand
CAAGTGAGTGATGTCGGACATCTGTGTCAATCTCCTTGCCAAACATGATTTTGGATTTATTTTATAACGGTACGCGGGATAATGCAAGGAAAGAAAAGAAAAATTGCTCATTGGCGGGCGGTGCAGCAATACACAGGCGGCGAAGAGCGTTCGGCTGTAAAACGTTCTTTGAGAGATGCAGCAAAGTTTCCGCCCGCTTGCGATTATCCGCACTAAAATAGAGTTTTGTGCCGCCGCCATCGTTTTTGTCCGGCATAAAAAGAAGCCGGAAGCCTTCATCAATTGAAATGCTTCCGGCAATGCGCACAATCAATCGTGTCGCTTTAATTCATTTTTAGGTCGGAAAAGGGCTTTAAAAAGTTTTCCGTGGCGTTTTTCGTCAATTCAAACGGGTACGGCGTTTTATTGCTTGTGCAATAGTACGCGTCATCATCCACTTCCGTTGTGCGGAACAGGCGCACCGTAACGGTATCGTTTGCCGTTTTAATGTCGATTGCAGCCGCCTCTTCTGCTGGAAATGCTGTATCTTTTGGAAGCCACGCAGAAACCGTGAGCGAGGAAAGTTGTCCCAGCCACGATTCCGCTTTTTGTCCGTCGAGCGCTGCCCCTGATTCAACGCCCGTTGCAGTCCATTCGTCTTTGCCGTCCGCATGTGCTGTTTTTGCAATTCCCCAGGTATTTCCGTTTGCCGTAACAGAAACTGCCGCTATATCGCTTTTTGCAAGCGAATAGACGCTTTTACTGCGGAGTTCATCGGCGGATTTGCTCAATGATGCGCGGAGATTTGATGCGGCAAGGAAGATTTCTTTTTTTTCGCCGAGCGTCAGGTACGATTGCGCGCCCGTCGATGACGTTTTTCCGACTGTAAGAGTGCGGACTTCTTTTCCGCCCTTAAACGCAGCGACCTGTATCGCTTTTGAGGCGCTCAGTCCGTAGCGTTCTTCAAGGAGTTCAACTCCACGTTTTCCGACTGCGTCGAGGGTTTTGACTTCCTTTACGGCGTTTATGATTCTGTCAGCGTCTGCCGCATTTACGGCAAATTTTTCTTCTCCGACATACCACACATCTCCTTCGCGCTGCAAAAGAACATCAAGTCCGTCGCCTGTTATCGTAATTTTGTCCGGCGTGTCGCTAAGCGAAAACGTTTTAACCGGATTTTTAAGTCCTGCCGCACCTTGTATAATGCATACGCATAAAAGAACAAAACACGCGGCAAGAAGAATTATTTTTCGTTTTTTCATTTCCTGCTCCTCTTATTTTTTCGACTTTGAAACGTCGCGTTCGTCGTTTGGATTGTACGTTTCTTTTATGCGAAGCCGGCGCACCGTCCGCAGTTTCCAAACGATAAGTCCGGCAGCGGCAGTCAAAACTGCAAGACCGAATTGATTAAAATATTTTACGAGCAGGGCAAAAAGTCCTGCCGTATTTGCCAGCACATTGAGAGAAAGTCCCTTTGTCCGCATTTCGCACAAGTCCTCGCTGCCGTTCAGGTAGTCCACCGCATTCCGCACCAAAAGCGCGACCGGCTCAGAGCCGTCTTCGTCGATGAGTTGGTTCGACGTAATAAACGCACTGGAGGCAAAAAATATTTTTCCGTTTTGCGTTGCTTCCGCCAAATGCGTACGCGTTTGCAATTCGCCTGTGCCATCATCTTGTGCCGTAATGTCGGTGTCGAACGCGCTTTTAAAGCGGCCTTCAACGAGAACGGCAAGATTTTCAGCCTTTTCTATTGACTTATCGTACGGCGGCGTAAGATTCGGCGTTAAATCAATATTGTCGCTTTGCGTCCACGAATGCGCAGACGACTTGACTAAAACGGTTGCAGTCAGCGCTTTATCATCTTGTGCGGCGGAAATGTCGATTGCGCCCGCCTGCAAAAAGATGACGTAGCCCAAATTTCTCGTAATTGGATGCTTGGCAAGTTGCTTTTTTTGCATGAGCGGCGCCCAGTAGAGTTTTACGCTGCCGTAATTTTGCTGACGCGCCGTATAGCAGTCTTCGTCAAATACATAGTTTGCCTCCGCCTTAATTCCGTATTTTTCAAGCAGACGATTTAAGCCCGTCTCGACTGGAATAAAACTTGGCGGCTGGTAGTAACTTTCCTGCCGCATTTCAAGCGGGTCTAAAAACAGCAGGAGGTTTCCGCCTTTCATCACAAACTGGTCGATTTTGTACAGTTCTTCATCGGTAAAAGCCTTTTTCGCGCCGTTTATCATAAGCGACGTAATATTCGGCGGAATATTGTCTTCCGTAAGGTTGAGCGGTTTAAACTCATAAAGGTCGGAAACAAGGCGTGTCAGATGGAGCGGAGCGCCGTTTTCGCCGGAAAGGTCTGTTTCTCCGTGCCCGGTAACATAGCCTATCTGCGTTGACTTTGATAAAAGTCCCTGCATTGTCGTCGTAATGTTTTGCTCGATGTCGTCTGTGCCGGAAACGACGTATCCGAAAATAGACGACTGTATCGAAAGCGGAATGACGCGGAACGAATCGGCGTACTCAAGCACAAGTCCAAAAATGCCTGCGGCGTCCGAGCCGTCTTTATCCTTCCAATTGAACGTCTGAAGTCCGTATTTTGCCCCTGCTTGCCGCGCTTCCTCTCCATGCGGCGTCTTTTTTACAAATGTCATGCGGTTCATGTTTTTTTTGTTTACGCTGTCAAAGGCTTCACGAACAAGCGTTTCCGCTTCATCCAGTCCCGCAATTCTGAAATTCCGTAAATCTTCAGTTTCATAAAGCGTCATCGTCAACGCTCCGCCGCTTAAGCCTGCCAAAATATCGGTTGTCGAAATCATTTTTGAAATTTTGGAGGTGAGTTTGTATTCAAAGCCGTCGCTTGTCGTAATCGAATCCATAATTTCAATCGAATCGCCGTAAGAAAGCGCAAGACCCATGTACGCCTGCTTAAAGCCGACTTCGTTGTTTTTTATCTCTTGAATTTGCGCTTGCCGTAAGCCGTAACCGTCGGCAATAAGGCGATTTTCCGCCTTATTCATGTCGAAAAACTTGTACGAAAAGTTTTTATTTGCGCCGCCTTTGTATTCGACGAGAATGTCTTGAACGTATTGCGAGACGGCGTTGTAGGGCGCGGGCAGGTTTCCAGAGAAAAAAACGTTGACGGTCAACGGCTCCGTCAGATTTCTTACGACATCCTTACTTGCTTTTGAAAGCGAATAGGACTTTTGTCCCGTCATGTCGAATCGAACAAATGCTTTTTGTCCTGCGATATTGGCAAGAATTAAAAGCGCAATAAACAACGCAAAGTCGCTTGATGGACTTTTTATCCATTTAATAAAATTTTTCATTCAAGTCCCCCTACCTGCGTTCTTCCTGCTGACCGATGACGGTCAAACAAAAAAAGACTGCCGCAAGCGAAACAAAATAAAGTAAGTCGCGCGTGTCGATTATGCCGCGCGAAATCGACGTAAAATGTTCATTTGCCGACAGGAATTGCAGCAAACCGACGATGGGGGCGGGTAAAAACACGAGAAAGGCGCTTATCATCGTCATGCCGATGCAGAGTATGAGTGCGGTAAAAAACGCGATAATTTGATTTTTTGTGATTGAAGACGCGAATACTCCGATAGAAGAAAATGCTGCGCACAAAAACACGGTGCCGATGTAACCGCCGATAACGGGACCTGCGTCCGGTGTTCCGAACGGCAATATACCGATGAGATAGAGCAGCGTCGGCGCAATCATCGAAAGCGATGAAATAAAGGCGGCAAGAAATTTACCTAAAACAGCGTCGACTTCCGTTATGGGGAGGGTCATCAGCGTTTCAAGCGAGCCGCTTTTCTTTTCTTCGGCGAACAGGCGCATCGTCAACGCTGGAATAAAGAGCGAAAGAATAACCGGCATGAGCGTAAACATATCGCGGAGTTCTGCGCGGTTTTTTAAGTAAAATGCCGTAAAAAACAGTGCGCCGGTTATGATAAGAAAGAGTCCCGTTACGATATAGGCGACAGGACTGGTAAAATATGCGCCAAGTTCGCGGCGCATGATGATGAGGGCAGGGGAGGAGCCCTGTCTTTTATTTGCGGTGTTTTGGTTCATTGCTGCGCTCCGTTTTCAGATTTGCCGCTTGCCTTTCCAGAAGAATCGGCGGTCAATATATGGAAGACATCTTCAAGACTATTTTTCTGAAGCGTCAGTTCGTACAAGTCAATTCCTGAAGAAAGCACCGCTTTTGCAATCAGAGGGCGTAATTCAACGCCGTTTTTTGCCGCAGCGTATACGGTCGTAATTTTTTCGTCTTCCGTTTTTTCAAAAGAGAGGTTTTCAATACCTTCGATGCCATGCAGGGCGGCGGAAAGATTTGCCTCGTCCGCTTGTGCCGAAAGTTTTACAACGGCTGCGTGGCCGTATCGTTCACGGAGTTGTTCCGTAGGACTGTCTGCAACGAGTTTCCCGCCTGAAATAATGATAACGCGGCTGCACAGCATTTCGACTTCGCCCAAAATGTGCGTGGAAATGATGACGGTGCGTGTTTTGCCGATTTCCTTAATAAGAGCGCGGACATCGCCGATTTGGTTCGGGTCAAGACCGCTTGTCGGCTCATCGAGAATGAGAATCTCCGGATCGTTCATAAGCGCGTGTGCAAGTCCTACCCGCTGGCGGTAGCCGCGCGAAAGGTCTGCGATATTTTTGTGCATGACTTCTTCAAGTCCGCATATCCTGCACAAGTGCGGCACTTTTTCGTCTTCGTTTTGTCCCTGCACGCGCGCAATGTAGCGCAGATAGTCATCGACAATCATTTCGCCGTATAAAGGCGCGGACTCCGGCATATACCCGATTTTACGCTTTGCTTCGACGGCATTTTCCGTAATGTCCTGTCCGTCAATCTTTATGCAGCCGTCGGACGGCTTAAGAAAACCGGTAATCATGCGCATGGTCGTCGTCTTGCCTGCGCCGTTTGGTCCCAAAAGCCCGACAATCTGCCCCGTCGGAATGGAAAAACTTACATCGTTTACCGCACGGAACGTCCCGAACACGCGGGAAACGCGGGAAACTTCAATCATTTTAATCCTCCATGAATGGTCTTATTCTGAAACATTTGTTTCGGAATAGAGCTCATAATCTAAATGCAAAATGCTGACTGTATAGACGGCGTTACTAAAAAAAAATCTTTTTTGCGTGTCTATAATTTTATCGAGCGCTTTTTGACGTCTGGCTGCGGTTTATACACAATCGCGACGTTTCCGATTATACGCACTAAAGATGCGTCCGCCGTTTTACAAAATGCGTCGGTCAATTCGCGCTTTTCGTCTTTAAATTCATTGAATTTGACTTTGATAAGTTCGTGAGCGGCAAGTTCCGCTTGAATTTTTTCTTCAAGGGAGGAGGTAACGCCGTTTTGCCCTATGATAACGGTCGGCGTAAGTGCGTTGGCAAGGCGTTTAAGCGTCTTTCGTTGACGGCTGTTTAATTCAATCATGGGCGGATAGTAGCAATATTTATGCGCTTTTGCAACGAAACGCAAACGACAAAAGAGGGACGGTGGGCGGTGAAAACGGAGTTTGAAAGACTTAGCGGTGTACCGCCCACCCGAGTTTATCCGCACCCAAGGGGGGGGGGGATAAACCCGCAGATAAACCGGCTTTGAAACTTGTGGGAAAAAGTACTTTGCACAAGGAAGGTACTGCTTTTAGTGTCTGTACTGCCGGGATTCCAGAAGAATTGCGGGCTTATGGAAGGTTTAACACGTTTCGCAAATGGCGAAACTTGAAGCGGACGGAAAGTATCTTAATCTTTTAGATAACATTTTCCCGTCCGCAGTTCCCCTCCTAAAAACTAATGATTCATATCAACTTTTTTGAGAATCGTAATGAGTTTTTGCTTTTCAAGTAAATCGATAGGGCGGCCTTCAACATATTTTTGCGCTTCTGACGTGTACGAGCCCGCCGTCAAACAAAAGCCGCGGTCAACTTTTGTGTCGCGCATTTTTGAGTGAAAGTCCCGGATATACAATTCGCCGATTGCGCCCGTCGTACGGAAAAAGCGGAACAATTCGGTATCTTCCCAGCGGGACGTTTCAACCGAGCACAGAACGTCTACGGAGTCGGCATTTGTGATAATATCTTCTATTTTAACGAAAGCGTCATGGTAATATGCGGAAACGAACTTTCTGCACAGTGCGACAAACTCGCTTGTTCCAGCCATC
>CAUTOZ010000114.1:0-6400 GCA_963539635.1 uncultured Treponema sp. | reverse complement strand
TTACGCTTGAGTTCGATGAGTCCGCAGTGGAATTCATCGCCGAAAAAGGCTACGACCCCGCATTCGGCGCACGCCCCGTAAAGCGCGCGGTGCAAGCCTATGTTGAAAACCCGCTTGCAAAAGAATTGCTCGCAGGGAAGTATGCCGAGGACACAACGATCCAGTGTACCCGCGCGACAGCCGGAGATGCGCTTGCGTTTGAATAAGGCGGACGGCAGGGAACGTAATTTAAATGATGTAATGGAGTTGCCGGCCGCGCGAGTTTATCCACACCCCCTAGGGGTATGGATAAACTCGCAGAAAAACAGAGTTTGAGGGAGGGGGGCAAAGATGAGAAGACGCGGGATTGTAAACTGCCCGCCATCCTGCAGGCTTCGTTTCCCGCACACCTTCAGCAAGAACTGTACGCACGGACAGCAGCACGTCTGTCCATACAACTTTTTACCCGCTCGTTTTGCTGCGGCAAAACGAGTGCAGACGGCGGCGCGTCTTTAATCTTTCAATCTCCACTTTCTGACAAGAACCCCATTGAAATATGGAATACCGTTTTTTTGTCAGTTTGCCGACAGGCAAACTGGAGAGGGCGGTACACCGTTAAATTGAATACCCTCGTAATAACCGCCCTTCCTTTATTCTACTTGACTGAACAAGCCGCTCAATTCGCTGCGCCATTCGCATTTAAAGTCGCGGGCTTCCCATTCTATGATTTTTTTTATTGTAAAGCGCCGCTGGTCGCGCGGATTTTCAAAATACAAAACGGCAAAACGCCCCTGACCGATATATGAAATCTTTTCGTTTATGCCGAGCGTTTCGGTTTCGGAAATTTGCTTCATTGCACAGTCAAAATGAACGGGAATTCCTGAGGCTTTGTCCGCCATCGAACCTGCAACGTCCGTTATCGGCAGTCCGCACATGGGACAGATGACTTCGCGCTTTTTTATGTCGCGGATAGCGGCTTGTTTTTCCCGGTCGCGTTCAATGTTTTCGCGGGCGATAAAGCGGAATTTCGGCGCGTGAGCGTCTTTTCTGCCGACATCTCCTTTATTCGCATTGTGTTTTTGATTGTTATAATTTCCATGCCGCTTTTTGGCGCGTTTGTTTTTTTCCATACAGTAAACTCCTACGAAGTACGGTGAATGTTCAAAGTCTAATTTTTAGGCGGGAGAGTTTTTCGCGGGAATTTCGATACGCAATCGCAGAATCGAGCGTAAGTCAAATCATAATACGCAGTTCATCCGGGTCTTCTACGAGCTTCCTGCTTATGACTTGGGCAATCCGCTGTACCGCACTATCGATGTATTCCTTATTATGTATCTTTTTCCGCAATTCCAAAAGTCTTGGAGAAATGCAGTCATTTTGTTCTAAAACGAGAGCCGAGGAAGTTCGACTGTTGCTGGAAGTCATAAAAGCTCCGTAAAAGCGTTTTCTATATGATATACATCGGGCAAGCCCGGCACGTTTATTGCAATCACATCGAATCGTATATAATGATTATTATATTTTCGATTGTTCGCAAGAAAACGTTTAGACGTTTCAATAATCCGCTTTTGCTTTGCCGCATCAACGACGCGGGAAAGAAATTCAGGATTTCCGCAGGGCAGCGTTTTTACTTCTACAAAAACTAATGTTGCTCCCGTTTCCGCTATAATGTCGATTTCCCCGCCTGCAGTCCGAAAATTACGGCAGACTATCGTATATCCATTTTTTGCAAGATATACGCAGGCTGCCTCTTCTCCGCAGTTTCCGGTACGTTTTCGTTTGTCAGTCATTGACTTATACGCAGGTTACAACTCCTCCAAATCATCGTCTTCCGGCAAGGAACTGTGAATACCTGTCGGTAGCGTAACTTCGCTTCCCGCCGAAAGCAAAAAACGTATCTCCCACTGTTTTAATGCTTGTAAATGATACTGCTTTACCGCTTTCCGTGCGGCAAGAAACATACTCTTTCCGTCGTCAAAATAAACAGGCTCCGAAAAACGGACTCCAAGCTTGATACGTTCAATATCAATCTTTGCTAAATTGTCCATAAATCACTCCGTAAAAGAATTATTAAACCTGTAAGACATCGGTTTTTACCGGTTTACCAAGATATAACGCACGGGCAATTTGCTTAGATGATCGCGGCGCAAGATTGAAAAATTACCCGCCGCATTTCGTAACACGGACGGATTTTCATATATATCCGTTAGTTACATATTCTAGCGTTTTTTTTCGACTTCAACAACAGCCGCAAAAATTTTTGCAACCGCCTCCCACGTTTCTTCGGGAATGCACGCGCCGATTTCTTGAACGCATAATACTTCGCTCATAAGTTCATCTTCAACAATGGGAATGCCTGCATCCTTTGCCGTTTGAATAATGAGTTCGGCAACTTCGCCTTTCGCGGCGGCGGCAATGATGGGCGCACCATTTTCCGGCAAATACGTTAAGGCAACTGCTGACTTCGGTTTATTTTTCATGCGCTGCCGTCCACTTCATACAGAAAATTCGTATCGAAAAAGAATTCCGAATTACCATCCGCTGACATTCCGTCTGCACGTTCAATCTCCATGCGTGGAAAACGCTTTTGCAATGCCGCTGCAAGGTCTATGCCGCGTTCCTGCTCCGGCGCGGAGAATTTTAGTGAGCGGACAGCATTTTTATTCATGGAAAAGGCGACGGCATACCGTCTTTCCTCAATCGAAAATGTTACTGAAAATTTTTCAAGCGACTTTGAATCAGGTTTTATAAGAATGTTGACGCAGCCGCTGCCGGAACCGTCTGCTCCATCCCGTGTATACGAAAAAGCAAAGGGCAGACGAATCCACGTTTTTGTAAAATCCGTTTTGCGCCGGTCGGCAGGGCGATGATTGAAAAGCGCTGTAACGCCGTATTTGACGTCTTTTGCGTTTGCTGTCTCGCGCAAAAGACCTGAAAAAAACTCTTTGAATGCGCACTGCGCCTCCCGCTCAAAAACGGCTCCTTTCCAGTCATCTGCCGAGTCATCTTCTTGTTCATCGTTTTGGGATTTTTTTTGCGGATGGTTTTGCTGTCCGCTGTGCGCGTGTCCTTGGCCGTCCGCCATGAGCGCAAGAACGGTCTGTTCGTCGACAGGAAGGCCTTTTTGTTCAAGCGCGAGGGCAATTTCGGCGGCACGCTTTTCCCTGCCTGTAAAACGTTTTGAAAGCGCATAAATCTGCCGCATACGCGAAAGCGCAAAGTGCAGTCCCAATTCCCGCAGATTCGCCAACAAAGAAGCGGCAAGTTCGTCGGGAGGAAGACCGAGTTTTTTGAGATGCGCCGCCGCAGCGCCGCTTAAAATACCGTCTGCGCCTGCATCAAGCGCGATTTTTTGCGCAGAAAAGGCGGCTGCTTCATTCTCCGGTTGACGAACAAGCGCAATCTTGCCGTCTGCAAGATGGACTGTCGCGCGGAGCGTGGAATTTTCTGCAAGCGGAATATCCGATGATACGCGCAACTGTCTTCCGGCAAGCGCAACGAGATACGCGCCGCCGCCCATATTTTTAATAACGCGCACAAAAACAGAACCGCCCTCACTAAGCGTTCCGCGCGGGAGCGCACTGGAGAGGGCGGCGTTTTGCGGAATTTTATCCGTTTTCATGCAATTGTCAGACGCGTGTTATTTTGCTGCGTTTGAATGCTCTTCTTTGTGTTCCTGCTTAATGGCAGCTTCTTGAGAAGCGGCTGCAGCATCGGCGCGGGCATTACGAGCGGCAATCGCAGCGGTAATTTTTGCGCCGACGAGCGTTTTAACTTTTTTATCCTTACCGATTTTATCGCGGAGGTAATAGAGTTTTGCGCGGCGGACTTTACCCGGGCGTACAATATCAACTTTTACGATACGCGGAGAATTATACGGGAATACGCGCTCAACGCCGATTCCGTAAGACTCCTTGCGGACTGTAAAGGTTTCGCGCGCGCCTCCGTGCTTTTTGCAAAGGACGATGCCCTCGTACACTTGAATGCGCTCCGTCTTGCCTTCTACGATTTTAAAAAACACTTTTACCGTATCGCCGACGCTGAACTCCTGCGCGCCGGGGCGCTTTTGTCGTTCTTCAATGGTTTTAATAAGATCCATTATACATCTCCTGAATTTGCAGACTTTACAGGAAAGTTTTTCGCTTTCCGTTTTGTAATCTTCGTCTGCTCCGTTATTTCCTCAATCATCTTTTCGGCTTCCAAAGAGAGACTTCCATTCGTCCGTGCAGTACAAATCATATCCGGTCTGTTCCGCAAAGTCTTTAAAATTCTCTTTTTGAGCCGCCACTTCCTGATACGCTCGTGATTGCCGGACAACAGTATTTCCGGCACCGCGCTTCCCTTGTACACCGGCGGCCGCGTGTACTGCGGATACTCAAGAAGTCCGCCGCTAAAGCTTTCTTCGACAAGGGACTCGCTGGAAATGACTCCGTCTACAAGACGGTAGATTGTATCAATCATCACCTGTGCAGCAACTTCCCCGCTGGACAGTACGTAGTCGCCGATTGAAATCTCGTCGTCCGCGTACCGGTCTATTATCCGCTGGTCGATACCTTCGTACCGTCCGCAGATGAATACCAACTCGTCTTCAAAGCTCAATTCATGCGCTTTTTTCTGCGTAAAAGGCATGCCGCTCGGCGTAACGTAAATTACGCGCTTTTGCATTGCCTTCACGCTGTCTAAAGCGCTGCCGAGAGGCTCAGTCATCATGAGTTGACCGGCTCCCCCGCCGTACGGAGCGTCATCACAAGTCTTGTGTTTATCAGCTGCAAAATCTCTAATATTAACAAGCTCATAGGCAATAATTCCCTTTTCAACTGCTTTCGCCATGATTGAGTTTTCAAAATAAGCGCGCAGAATCTCGGGGAATAAGGTCAGCACGGTAAATTTCACGGATTTACTCCAGAATCCAGAGGTGCATCAGTTGAATCGTCTTGTTTTTAATGTCAACATTGCGTATATGCTCAAAAGCAAGCGGCACAAAAACTGTGCGCATCTTACCCGCAGCCGTCCGTTTAACATTTTCCGCAAGAGCGGTGCAACTCTCGGATAGGGAAACCTTCAATAGGTGCCCTGCTCCGCCTTCCAATACGTCTGTGATTGTACCTACAGTTTGCGCAGGCGCAGTTCCCGCTGCCGTTCCGTCTCCGCTCCAAATTAAGGAGCAATTTTTTAAGTCTTCAATGTACCACTCATTTTCTTCAAGCCGATGAGCGTACATTCGCGGCGTTTCCAATCCCCAGCCTTTGAATTTCAATACTTCTTCGGGAGAATTGATTTCCGCCACTTTCATATACAAGGAATCGCAGCCAATCCGTGCAGACTCTACCCTGCATTTTTTTGAATCGGAACCATTCCTCAAAGTCACTTCTTTTAATGCCGCAATATGTTCGTAATGACCGGAAGCGCTTTCAACTTTAAATTCACCCGAAACGCCGTGAGCGCCGCGGATAAAACCAACAATAAACTGCCCGTCTTTCATCGGCATCTTGTACCCTTAATCAAGAATATCAAGACTAAAGCGCTTGCCGTCTTTAACTGCTGCCGCGCTCAGCACAGTGCGCATTGCCTTTGCAATACGTCCGTACTTTCCGATAACCTTGCCGACATCGCCCTCAGCGACTTTCAGCTGAATCACCGCGCCTCTGTCGTTTTCGGTTTCCGTTACCGTAACAGCATCCGGATTATCGACTAAAGATTTTGCGATATATTCAATTAGGTCTTTTTCCATCTTACGCCCTGCCTTTAGTTAGACTGCTGTGCAATCTGGCGGTTCATAAGTTTGGCGACGGTTTCCGTCGGCTGCGCACCGACTCCAATCCAGTACTTTGCGCGCTCCATATCAATGGAAACCTGACGTTCTTCCGCCTCAATCGGCATAAAAGTTCCGATTTCCTCGATACAAACGCCGTCGCGCGGTTTGCGCGAGTCCTGCACCACCACGCGGTAGTACGGACGCTTTTGCGTACCGAATCTTTTCAGTCTGATTTTGACCACTGTATACCTCCACAGAGCGGACTTGCCATCCACCCCGAAATTTACGCTATTGGGCTAAAGCCACTCTTGATATGAAGTTATATAGTATCGGATTGAGTAGCCTTAGTCAACGAAAGGGGAAAGCCGCAGCAGGGCCTCAGCATGAAAAAAGGATCTGAGCTCTAAACTCATCATCGTAGATACAAGCACGCTTGCCCATACTGAGCGTATCCATTTTAGAGAGCATCTTAATTCTGTTGTAGACAATCCTTCTGATAATCGCTAGGTTTTCTGCTGCATTCCGGTCAAGAACCGTACAGTCATCATCAGAAAACAACACATCTAAACACCAATGTAAGTTATTTTCTATCGCCCAATGACTGCGTACCCCTTTTGCAAATTGTTTTACATCTGTAATGCTCGTAATAAAATAGCGAACTTCATG
>CAUTOZ010000113.1:0-6404 GCA_963539635.1 uncultured Treponema sp. | reverse complement strand
AGCGGCTTTTTATCATGCAGTTTTGCGCCGAGGGGAAAACTGCCCGTTTAAGAGCGCGGCGCTATTTGTGCCGCACTCTTAAACCAACATCCATATGACTTTATTTTTGTCCCGCGCCGCCGGTTATGCCGGACGCGCAAAGAGACAGTCAGCCGGCAAATAGAAAAAGGCTCGGAGACGGAATACATCCGTTTCTGAGCCTTTACGTTCAAGAAAAAATCTATGTTGCTGTTTTGGAATGAAATGTTTTGTGCGCGGAATGCGCCTAACGCTGGTCGCGAAAGATTGTGAGCGCAGGGGCGTGAGTGTCAAGCGGTTGCGCGTGTTTTTTATAGATTCGGTATTGCGTCCGCAATCACCAGAGCAGTTTTCCATGACCGGACTATAACATATCGAAAGAGGCGGGGACAATAGGCAGCGACGAGAGCGGGTTCTACAGATTTTATGCAGAAAGAACGGTATGCCGCACGTTCAGCAAGCACAAAACCTGCGCTTTTACAGTGTCTGTGCGCGAAAAATCCGTTTTACCCCTCGTGCGCCTCCCGCAAACGTACTGCGGGCAAGAAAACGCACATTTTGGACAGGAGGAGGGGAGGTCGTAATTAGGAATTAGGAATGGGGCGGATTTCCTCGCTTATAAAACTACGGAAAATGAACTATACTAGCGGCAAAGGAGATTCAATATGCCTACGATGACAATGACAAACAAAGTATATCAAGCGTTGGAACAGGCGGCGCACATGACCGGAGCGGCAAAAAATACCATCTTGGAGGCTGCCCTCAGCCGTTACCTTGCCGAATTGCAGGAAGATGCCGAAGATGCCGCTCGTGCCGAAAAAGCGTGGAATGACTTTGAAAAAAGCGGGAAAACTGCAATACCTGCCGAAGTTCTATATAAAGAGCTTGGACTATAACAAGAATGACAATCGAATATGCGCCGGCAGCGAGCAAACAGTTTTCACGGCTCGACAAATCGATACAAAATCGAATCAAAAAATACATGAGCGAAATTACCCTGCTTGAGAATCCGCGTTCACGAGGAAAAGCGCTGACTTCAAATCTTTCAGGACTTTGGCGGTACCGCGTCGGCGATTACCGCATTCTGTGCCGTATTCACGACGATAAACTGATTATCACCGTCATCGAAATCGGGCACCGGTCAACGGTGTATCAATGAGCGGGACGGACATCAATTCTTGATAGGACTTGTCCGGTACCTTGGTCATCGAACAGATTGGCGAGTTTTAAGTCGTTGAAACAGCACGATTTAAAACATCGCATTGCAGCGTAACCGGTTCGGAAGCTAACGTGACCGAACCGGTTTATCATTTAAGCGCTCCACTCTTCGCTTTCCCGCTGCAGCCGATACATTTCTCGATAAATGCCGCCTTTTTCCATAAGTTCTGCATGGGTACCGCTTTCGGCAATCGTTCCTTTGTTGAGTACGATGATTTTATCGGCATTTTCGACGGTGCGGAGGCGGTGAGCAATAACGATAACGGTCTTTCCTTTTATAAGAGTGCCGATGGCATGCTGGATAAGCGTTTCGTTTTCCGGGTCGAGGGCGGCAGTCGCTTCGTCCAAGAGGATAATCGGCGCGTCTTTAAGAAGAGCGCGGGCGATGGAAAGCCGCTGACGCTCTCCGCCTGAAAGCGTGTAGCCGTTTTCACCGATTTCCGTGTCGTAGCCGTTGGGGAGTTTTTCGATAAAC
The DNA here is from genome assembly GCA_963539635.1 of uncultured Treponema sp. Lineage (GTDB taxonomy): Bacteria > Spirochaetota > Spirochaetia > Treponematales > Treponemataceae > Treponema_D. Next base: position 4,693 of record CAUTOZ010000113.1, on the reverse strand, counting down.
GAATCGCACTGTGCAGCCTTTGCGGCGGCAAGCACTTGTTCCCTCGTCGCATTTCGGTTACCGATGAGAATATTGTTGTACACCGTGTCGTTAAAGAGCACGACGTCTTGGAATACAATCGAAAAGGCTGCGAGCAGGGTTTCGGGGTCTACAGAGGAAACATCGACGCCGCCGACAGTTACCGTACCGGATGAGGCATCCCAAAAACGCGCCGCCAAGCGGGCAATCGTAGACTTCCCGCAGCCGGAGTGTCCGACAAGAGCGGTAATTTCGCCCTGCTTGGCGGTAAAATTGATTCCGCTTACCGTGTTTTCTCCTGCGCTGTCCTGTTCATTATATGAAAACGACACGTTGTCATAGCGAATATCATAACCGTCCGGCGTAAACCTCTCGCTTCCCTCCTGCTTGGGATAGTTGACAATCGCTTGCTTGCGTTCAACGGCAATCATCATTAAAAAGAATTCGCCGAGCATCATAAACACCGTCGTCAGCGGATCAAAAATGCGGCAGGCAACCAGCAAAAAGATGATGTACGTCAACAGGTCGATGTGCCCGTGCGACAACAAAAACGCTCCGTACGAAATCACCAGCGGAAAGCCGAAGCGGATAATCGCCGCCGAACCGAAAATAAGCGCTCCGCCCACTGCTTCCGCTTTAAGCGTTACGTATGTCGACTCGGTAATATCGTCTTTGAGCTTTTGTACATACATCGCTTTTTTATCGGAAGACTTCAGCACTTTAATATTGTCGATCATCTGCTGAAGGGTATCGTAGATTGCATCTTTCCGCGCAAACACCTGCTTCACTCTTTTATCCAGCACAGATCGGGAAACAACGATGATAAAAAATCCTGCAAAAGCGAAGATAAAAAGGGCTATTGTCATCCGCCAATCCAAAAATGCCAACAACGCGGCAGCAATCAAAATCGAAATAATGCCGCCGAACATTTCCGGTACGGCGTGTGAAAGCGATTCTTCAATCAGCGTAACGTCGTTTAAAAGCGTCGAAGTCAAATACGATAAATCCTGCCTGCCGAAATACGACAGCGGCAGCTTCCGAAGCGATTCGGCAAGCGAAATACGCACATTCGCCGCTTCCTCATACGCGCTGTTGTACATTTTGCCGTACTTTAGCTTTTCAAGGATGAACAACACGACAATAAATGCCGCGCAGACGGCAGAAACTGCCCATACATTCGGCGTACTAAAGCCGTCTTGCATAATACGCGCTAAAAAAAAGCGCAGCACATACAGCGACAACGCAAGCGGCGCCATCACAAACAAATTGATAATAACACTGAGCATAATTGCCGAGCGCAGATTGCGCATTCCTGCATCGGACAGAGCAAAAAACTTTTGTAACATAAAGCCTCCTTCATTTAATGGGTGCAATGGGCACTTTGTAATGCGTAGTTTGTCAGTAAGAATGAAATTGTAGTCCAACTCGTCATTATTTTACACTTTCCACGTGATTCCTTTTTGAAAGTTATCCCACATACGTGCGTATAAACTGTTTTGTGCAAGCAGTTCGGCGTGCGTCCCTTCCTCCGCAATTTTGCCCTCGTTTATGACGCAGATTTTGTCCGCATTCACCACAGAAGAGAGGCGGTGCGCAATCATAATGACGGTTTTATCTTTGAGCAGCACGTCGAAAGTCTTTTTGATTTTGTATTCATTTTCAGCGTCGGCGAAGGCGGTCGCTTCGTCAAGCACGATGATAGGCGCATCGTGCAGGAGGGCGCGGGCAATGGCAAGCCGCTGCGCTTCTCCGCCGGAGAGGTATGTGCCTTTTGAGCCGTAGACGGTATCGATACCGGCAGGCAGTTTTTCGATGATGTCCATACACTCGGCTTTACGGAGCGCATTCATCACTTCTTCGCGGCTGGCGTCTTTTTTGCCGTAGCGGATATTTTCTAAAATAGTCTCCTTAAAGAGTTTGTTTTCTTGAAACACAAAACCGACGGTATGTAACAGGTCTTGCGTCTTTATATCGCGGATATCGACGCCGCCGATACTGATTGAACCGGAATCTGCTTCCCAAAAACGCCCGAGCAAATTGACAAGCGTTGTTTTTCCGCCGCCGGAAGGACCGACCAGCGCGGTAAGCGAATGTTCGGGGATGGCGAGCGTAATGCCGTTTACTGCGGTGCGGATTGCATTTTCGGCTCCTGTCCCGTTTTTATACGCAAACACCACGTCCTTGAATTCGATGTCATATTTTTGAGGCAGTACGGAATTCTCCGGTTCTTTTGTCACCGGTGCGTGTAAAATATCTTCAATACGATTAAGCGCGTCATTTGAGCGTTGGTGGAACGAATTCGCATACATAATTTTTATCAGCATTGTGTAAGTAACGGGAGCAAAGGCAAGGTAAAATACAAAACTGTAAAAAAAGTGCGCGTCGAGCATCGCTGTTCCTGCCAACAAAAGCGCAGCAGGCAGCAGGAATAAAAAGCCAAGTTTAATAAGGGCAAGAAAGATTGAATAACCGTTTTCCCACGACATCGAATATTTGTGCACGAAGTCCTTATAGTTCATAATTGAAGTGTAGAAATTTTTAAAATAGTAAACGGATTGGTTAAAAGTTTTGATAACCGAAATGCCGCGCACGTACTCGGTACCGGCATTGTTCATCTGCTCAAGCGCATCTTCGTATTTTTGCATAAAGCCGGCATTCGAACTGATGCGCATTAACAGCATTTGCAAAACGAACGCAAGTACGAGCGGCAGCAGGGAGACAAGACCGAGCCGCCAATCGAATACCAGCATGAGCAGAAGTATCGCAAACGGAGAAACCATGTTTTGCGCAATATCGGGTAAATTGTGAGCGATCAGCATTTCCAGCTGATTGACGTTTTTTTCAAATACTTTGCGTACTTTTCCGCTTACGTGGCTGATATGCCAGCCGATAGGCAGAGCCGCGAGCGTTTCTACCATCAAAATCGAAAGGTTTTGCTGAATGGTAAAGGCGGTTGCGTGAGAAACCATGAGCGCTGCATAATACAAGATAATACCTGCCGCAGCTGAACCGACCGCCCATAATCCGTAATGTGTAAGAGCAAGGGCGTTCACCGTCTCTTTTGCTGCCACGGCAGAAATCACGTCGCGCATAACAAAGAACACCATGATGTACGGTATAAAACTTATGAGGGCGCTCAAGCCGGAAAGCGTCAGCGACAACGGCAAAAGCCCTTTGCGTTTTCCCGCATAGCTTAAAAGCCGTTTGATGGTATGCTGTTTTGCGGGATTGCGCTCCGCATTTTGAGGAGGTTCTTTCTCCATCTTTTTTGCAGTGTTCATACATAGTCCTTATTTTTCGTATTCAAGTTATAAAGTTATTGTCGTGTGCGCCAACACAGACTGACTAGAAAAGCGCCGCTTCAAGCAAACTGGATTTGCTCAAATTGCGGCGTAATCCGTCGCTTAAAACCGTTCCGCTTTGCCGCCTTTCTTGTAAAGGCTTGCGCGGCCGCTCCGTTCCGTCGGCGTGTGGAAATTTGGGTGGCTGCCCTTATTACGAAAACCGCGGCCGCTCTTTCCGCCGAATCCTTCTTCGTCTTCAAAACCGCTGCGGCGACCTGCCGAGTGTCTAAATCCTCGTCCGCCGTTAAAACTGCCCGCCGCATTATCGCTCCGCCTGCGTTTACCGCCGCTGAAGCCGTCCGCTTCTTTTGTATCGACGTGCATGTGCGGAATGTCAGCGCGTTTTGAAAGTTCCAACGCGCGTTTTGCCGCCTCTTTAGGCAGACTAACCAGCGTAAAATTGGCTGACATCGAGATTCTATCAACATCACGCCCCTGTATATGCAGCAAATCGCTGAAAAATTCTGCGACTGCACGCGGATTATAGCCGTCGCGTCGTCCAATCTGCACGTAAAGCCGCGTTTGATTGGACGAGCCGCCCTGCGCCTGAATCTTACCATAACGGGACTTATCAAGTTGTTCGCCGTAGACGACGGCAAGCACCGACGCAAGCATCGTTTGTGCGTCCTCGTAGACACATAAGTCTTCTGCCATCGCTGTAAACACCGGTTCCGGTTTTAAAAGGGTATTTTTTTCTTCTACTCCGGAAATTTCCGGTTGGGAAAGTGCAGTTTCTTCGGTATTGCTCTCTGTTCCATCCCTTGCAGAGGTGAGAGGCTCCGTAGTCTGCGGCAGTCCAAGTTTTGTTTTAAGTCCGGCAAAAAGCCGACCGCGTTTTTTTGTAATCACCTCTTCTATAGAAGGAATCGACTCTTCTTTCATCTCGCCCTTGCTTGCTTTGCGGACGGCTCGCTGTAAAAAGCCGAGTTTTCGCCGCTCATTGGGAGCGACAAAAGTTACCGCAATTCCCGTAGACCCCGCCCGTCCAGTCCGCCCGATGCGATGGACATAGGTTGCTCCGTCAAACGGCATGGAATAATTGACAACATGGCTCAAGCCCGTTATGTCGATTCCTCGTGCGGCAACATCGGTTGCAACAAGGACGCGTGTTTTTTTACTGCGGAAACGCGCAAGAATTTTTTCGCGTTGATTTTGCGCAATGTCGCCGTGTAATGCCGCCGACTGATAGCCTTTTTCGTCAAGAAGGCGGTTTACAAAGTCGGCATCGTTTTTCGTCTGCGTAAAAACAAGACCGTAAAAGTCGTCGGCAATGTCGATAAGGCGCACAAGCGCGTCGATTTTTTCGTTTTCGCGGAGCACCCAAAACTTCT
>CAUTOZ010000112.1:0-6504 GCA_963539635.1 uncultured Treponema sp. | reverse complement strand
CGATGGAAGTTAAAAACGGCTCGGAAGAAATGCTTGTCGGCGGCAAAGGCGTCGCTCAAGAGATGCGGAAACTCGACCAGCTCACCGCCCTCATCAAAGACAGCATGAATGAGATGGCGGCAGGAGTGCAGCAGATTAACCGCGCGGTGCAGGAAGTCAACGACTTGGCGCGGAAGAACAAGGACAGCATCGAAGGGCTGGCGGAGGAAGTGGGGAAGTTTAAAGTCTAAATGGTAATTTGTAATGGATAATTAACGCCGCTGGGAAGATGTATTTTCCTGTGGCGTTTTTTATGGGGCGGAGGGGAGTTATATTTCCCGATGGCAGATTATTTAACACGCGGTATACGGAGGAGACGCACAGCAAAAACTCCACTTACCGCGAGTTTTGCGCCAGCAAAACTCGTGCGGATGGGAAACTACGTTAAATCTTCCAAATAAAGTTCTACCCATCCGCGAAACTCGTGCGGGCGGTAACTCCGTTATATCTCTCAAACATCTTCCTCCTCCGTCCGCCTCCCTCCCTTGCCGAACGCCGCATCAAGTGCTTATATTCTAGGCATGACTGAAAACGAAATCGACAGCGTCGTTCCTCCGGTGATTGAGGCGGCGGATAGAATAATTGAAGCCGAAAGCGGCGATGACGGCGCGGAAGAAAACGTGCAAAAAAATCCCCAAAAAACAAAAAAATCTCGGAAAAACTCTCGCACGACGGAACTTATCCCGGCTGAACAGCTCCTCCCGAATAAACTGCCGATCGTGCCGCTTCAGGGACGCCCCATTTTTCCGGGTGTGTTTACGCCGCTTATGATAAATGCTCCTGACGATACAAAACTTATCGAACAGGCGTATTCGGGCGACGGCTGTATCGGAATCGTCATGCTTAAAAATGACGAAGAAAGCCCTTCCGCAAAAGATTTGTATCAGATCGGGACGGCTGCGCGCATAATCAAAAAAATTAATTTGCCTGACGGCGGCGTCAACGTTTTTATTTCAACGGTAAAACGTTTCAAAATCCGCCGCGCCCTGCATTCAAAATCTCCGATTGTTGCGGCGGTCGAATATCTCGATGATGAAGAGGATTCTACTTTTGAGGTAAAAGCCTTGACGCGCGCGCTCATCAGCGAAATGAAAGAAGTGAGCGAAAATAATCCGCTTTTTTCCGAAGAAATGCGCCTTAATATGGTGAACATCGACCATCCGGGAAAAATAGCTGACTTTATCGCGTCCATCTTGAACATCGACAAAAACGAACAGCAGGGCGTCCTTGAAATGCTCAACGTGCGTCAGCGCATGGAGCAGGTTTTAGTCTACATCAAAAAAGAACAGGAACTTTTGCGCATTCAGAAGAAGATTCAAAATGAATTGAATGAAAAAGTCGAAAAAAATCAGCGTGAATATTTCTTACGCGAAGAAATGCGCTCCATTCAAGAGGAATTGGGAACGGATTCGGAAGGCAATGCGACCGACTACCAAAAGTTTAAGACAAAAATCGAAAGTTTTCATTTTGAAGGGGAAATCAAAGAAACGGTCGACAGCGAACTTGAAAAATTCCAATTGACCGACCCCAATTCGCCGGAGTATCTTGCCTCGCGCAATTATCTTGAATTGATAACGCAGCTTCCATGGCTTGACGGCGTGCAGGAACTGTACAATATGGAAAATGCGCGCAAGATGCTTGAAGGCGACCATTACGGACTTGAGGAAGTCAAAAATCGTATCATGGAATATCTTGCTGTGCGGAAACTCAGGCGCGACAATAAAGGTTCCATTTTGATTTTGGTCGGGCCGCCGGGAGTCGGAAAGACGAGTGTCGGACGTTCGATTGCAAATGCCATGAACAAGCCCTTTTATCGTTTCAGCGTGGGTGGAATGCGCGACGAGGCGGAAATTAAGGGACACCGGCGCACCTATGTGGGTGCGATGTGCGGAAAAATCATACAGGGACTTAAAATCACGCATTCAAAGTCCCCCGTGTTTATGATTGACGAAATCGACAAGATGGGCTCAAGTCATCAAGGCGATCCTGCAAGCGCTCTTCTTGAAGTGCTTGACCCCGAACAAAACGTTGCGTTCCGTGATAACTATCTTGACTTACCCTTCGATGTGTCCAACGTATTTTTTATTTTGACTGCAAATACGCTCGATTCGATTCCCGAACCGCTGCTTGACCGCGCGGAAATTATTCGTCTTTCAGGCTATATCGATCAAGAAAAAATAGAAATTGCGCGGAAATATTTAATTCCCAAAAATCTTGAAAAAAATGGACTCAAAAAAAAGCAGGTCAAATATTCAAAAGACGCTCTTTTGCGCATTGCAGAAGAATACGCGCGCGAAGCCGGCGTCCGCAATTACGAAAAAAGTCTTGATAAGATTCACCGCAAAATTGTAACGGAAGCGGTCAGCGAAGCGGATAAAAAATATCTTGAGGCTGTAAAACAGGCGAAGGCGGAGAAAAAGAGTGCGGAAGAAATCGAAAAGATGAAAGCAGAGGATTTTTTCGACTTCGCACGTCAATATGAGATTGCTGCCGCCGACCTTGAAAAATACCTTGACCAGCCCGTTTTTGACGAAAGCGAAATTAAAAAAGCCGCTATTCCGGGGACTGCAATAGGACTTGCATGGACGAGCATGGGCGGCGACACGCTCCTAATTGAAAGCACTGCGTTTCAGGGAAAACCTGAGCTGATTTTGACGGGTCAGATGGGTTCTGTGATGAAAGAATCTGCGCTGATTGCCATGAACTGGGCAAAAAGTCATGCTATTACAGGAAATATGAAAAATGCCGATTGGTTTGAACACAATTCCGTTCACCTGCATATACCGGAAGGCGCAACGCCTAAAGACGGCCCCAGTGCGGGCATTACGATGGCGACGACCTTGGTTTCGCTTTTTACCGGAAAGACGATAAAGCCCGCTCTTGCTATGACCGGAGAATTGAGCCTTACGGGACAGGTTTTGCCGATAGGAGGACTGCGTGAAAAGACCGTAGCCGCCCGCCGCAACGGAATCAAAACAATTATAATTCCTGCGGCAAATACGAGGGATTTGGAAAAGATTCCGGCGCACGTAAAAGCGGGTATTCAATTTATTCCGGTAAAGCGCGCAGAAGAAGTGATTGATGCCGCGTTTGCAAAAAAATAGCAAAAACGGGAGACGTGTATTTTTTTTGATCAGCCAACGCGGAAGGCACTCAAGGAATGGGCGGGCGGCGGAGAACGCTGTTTGAAAGACACAGCGCAGTTGCCGCACGCACGAGAATATCCACAATCCTCTGGGCTGTGGATATTCTCGCAAAAAACGGAGTTCTGAAGGCGGGCTGCAAAACGTTCTCGTGTCAAAAAAGCGCCTATGGACACGTCTGGTATAAAAATATTGTTTTCGACGCCGGTGTTTTTTAACGCAGGCGGTAACTGCGTTTCGTTTTTTAAGCGGTGTAATAAACACCTGCAGGAGGAATGTCCTCCCGTAATGGTGGAATAGCTTCTCTTCCCTGTATTGCCGCTCTCCTCCAAATACTATTACTCTGTCAGTTTGTGCCCAGCAAACGCACAGCGGACGAAACTCCGTTTAAGTCTTTTCGAGAAAATTGCACCTGCCCATAGCCGTCAGTTTGTTCGTGCAGAGGCTTTAACCCCCGACGCATGCGTTGGAGTTGTTGATTCGAGTGTTGCGAACGCAAAATATCGCAGGGAGCAGACCTCTGTTTTCTCTTAAAACGCCGTTTTCCGCCGAAAACGGCATTCTCTTGCAAAATTCCTATAAATACTGCATTCTTGTCTATATTTTGACAGGAATTAAAATAATGTCAAAATCAACATATCTTGCTGCAGCATAGCAAGGTATGTCGTTCTCGTAAGGGGAAGATTAGTCGGATTCAATACTTTATATTTCGACGCAATACGCATTAGAGTATTGAAGCCTCCGCACGAATAAGATATTCCGTTTTAGGGGATTTTATGTATTCTACAATTCCGCAGTTGATGTATGAAAAGGCGCAGGAAATTCCGGGCGCGGATTTGCAGTTCTACAAGGATAAAACCGGCTCTTTTTTCGGTATAAAATACGGCGACTTTTCGGAACTTATGCTCGATTTTGCAGCGGGGCTTTATTCGTTCGGCGTAAAAGCAGGCGAGCATATTGGGCTTATCAGCGATAACCGCCGCGAATGGCTTACGTGCAGCATGGGAATTATGGCGCTCGGCTGCGCTGACATTCCGCGCGGAAGCGAAGCGACGGTCAAAGATTTAGCCTATATTCTGCGTTTTGCCGTCTGCCGCATTGTGATTGTCGAAAGCAACTACAGTCTAAAAAAAATCCTTGAATGCAGGGCAGAACTTTCCGCTCTTGAGCGCGTCATTATGATTGACCCTGCTGGAAGGGAGACGGGCGGGGCAAAAATTGAGGAAATAGCGCTTTTTAGTTACGATGAAATCGTAAATGAAGGAAAAGATTTTCGAAAGTCAAACCCCGGTGAAGTCGAAACAATCCTTGACAGCGGCAAAGCGGACGACACTGCGACGATTATTTTTACGTCGGGAACGACGGGCGTTCCCAAGGGCGTTGAACTGACGCACGCAAACTTTATCAGTCAACTTGAAAGCATTGCCTCGATGCTGCCGCTGAAAACAGGCGATAAAGCGTTGTGCGTGCTTCCCGTCTGGCACATCTACGAGCGCGAAATGGAATATTATTTTATTTATGCAGGCATTTCGCTCTGTTATTCCAGACCTGTCGCCAGCATGATTATGGCGGATATGAAAAAAATCCGTCCGCAGTTTATGGCGTGCGTTCCGCGCATTTGGGAAGCGATTTACAAAGCGCTTCAAAAGCAAATCAAAAGTGAATCGATGGGCAAGTGGATGCTGTTCGGCACGTTGAGCGCGGCAGCGGTTACTATCCGCAAACTGCACGACATTATTTTTGCCCGAACGCTGCGTTTTAAACGCTCGCTTGTTACGCTCCAGATTTTGAACAAAGTCCTCTACATTCCGATTTTTTTTCTGATACCTTTAAAAGTGCTCGGCGAAATTCTTTTTTTTAACACTGCGCGAGAAATTTTAGGCGGACATTTTAAAATCGGCACCAGCGGCGGCGGCGGACTTGCGCCTAAATTGGACAGATTTTTCAATTCTATCGGAATCCGCGTGGTCGAAGTCTACGGACTGACTGAAACCGCTCCTTTTTGCTGTATACGCAACTTCCGCCACCCCGTACTTGGCACGATTGGAAAAGTGCTGCCGTTTTGTGAGGCTCGCGTTATCGATAAAAACGGGGCGGAATGCAAAGCGGGGCAGCTTGGAGTCCTCTACATAAAAGGACCGAACGTAATGAAAGGCTATTATAAACGCCCTGAATTGACGGCGGACGTGCTGAAAGACGGCTGGTTTAACACGGGCGACCTTGTGATACAGTCCTACCGCGGCGAAATTGTCGTCAAAGGCCGGCAAAAAGACACGATTGTGCTGCGTTCAGGGGAAAACGTTGAGCCGTTTCCCATCGAGTGCAAACTTGAAGAGTCCGAATACATTGCCAAAGCCGTCGTCGTGGGGCAGGATAAAAAATCTCTCGGCGCGCTTATTGTGCCGGCAAAGGACGCGATAAAAGAATACGCAGAGCATATCGGGCTTGAAACGTCGAATATGGCGACAGTGCTCAAATCAGAGCCGATCCGTGCCCTGATATTCAAGGAGATGGAGCGGCTCATTACTGTTAGGAATGGATTTAAGCCGTTTGAAAAAGTCGGAAAGTTCGTCTTTCTTGATAAACAATTTGAAGTAGGCGTGGAGTTGTCGGCAAAAGGCGGCATTATGCGGCAGAAAATCGAAGAGTTGTACAAGTGGCAGATTGTCATGTTGTTCAGCGAAAATGCCGTCGTGCAAAACTTAGGCGCCATGCTTCCGCCGAATCTGCCGAATATCGGCACGATGATTTCAACGAATATGCCGAGCCTCGAAAGCATAAAGTCAAAATTACAGGCAGGAAAAAAAGACGAATAAAGCGGCGGCGCAAAAAGCGAAAGTTTTTTATTTATGGAAGAAACTTCTGCTGTCTTGCAGGCGGCTTATGCAGTCAATATTTGAATATTTTTCTATCATGCAAAAAATGAATACAGATTTTTTATAAAGTCCCCAAGCAGGTGAAAATCGCTTTTGCTGTCGGCGGAAGGAGAGGCAGGCGCACTTGATATTCCTCGTCGAATTTGCTACGATGTTTCTATACATAAAAACATTTTGAGGTTTATATGAGTCACCATGAAATTCCGTATAAGATGTATCTTTCAGAAGATGAATTGCCTGACGCGTGGTACAACGTCCGCGCGGATATGAAAGAAAAACCCGCGCCGCTTTTGCATCCTGAAACGCATAAGCCGGTAACGCTTTCCGATTTATCTCAAGTTTTTTGCACAGAACTTGCAAAACAGGAATTGAACGATACCGACGCATGGATTTCCATTCCGGAAGAAATCCGCGCGTTTTATAAAATGTTCCGTCCGTCTCCGCTT
>CAUTOZ010000111.1:0-6630 GCA_963539635.1 uncultured Treponema sp. | reverse complement strand
AAATTGCAGCCGATCTTTCTGCGGAAAAGTCAAAAATACAGTATCACTATAAACGCCTTCCGTCAGTCAGCGATTCAAAACGTGGAACTATTCAGGAAAGTACGCTGGACTTTGATTTTTACCGCAAAGCATTTACCGAACAAAAACATATCACCGATAGTGCTGCAGACGATGCCGCGAAAACAGTCCCGACAGAGGAAGCACAAACGTATCCGGATGCAAGTATACAGGTAGACGATATGCAAGCAGAAAATACTCCCGGAAAAAATGAGCAAGTAAGTACTACCCATACAGAAACCGTAACACAGAAAACGAAAAATAGTGAAAAAGATACGCTTCAATGGGAATCGCTGGAAAAACTTGAAGCGCTGCGCAGAAACTTTATTGCCGATATGGAAAAAAATCTCATCGAACGCAAAACAAAGTGGGAGCAGGAGCGGATCGATACTATGCGAAAGCAGTTTTTGGAAGAGCTGTATAAAAAAATACAAAACTTTATGCGGCTTGAAAAACTGCTTTCGCCGTTCACTAAAAATTTCGGAAGGCTCTGGGATTTATCCAAGCATCCTTTTGAAACAAGCGGGTTTGAAATTCTTGATACCTTTGCCAGGCTTCTGGAACAAGATGAATCGCTGCAGGAACTCGCCGACCTTCTCGGCAGGCAAAGCCGCACACAAGCGGTGTTTGAAAAAGAACTGCGGGATAAAATCGTCATAACAACAGAGTGGCATCCGCAACCTGCATACCGCGGAGAGATAAACGGACTCAAGTATTCAAACGATATTGCAGCGGCTCTTCCCTGTGAACTTGCTATGCTGAAAAATCCTGCGGCAAAAAAACTCTTTCAGCTAAAATTTGCGCAAAAACAACTTCTGTCATTTGAGTATCAAAATGAGCAAGAGGAATTAAAAGAAAGTATCGAGCAAGAAGAGGTAACGATGGAAAAGCAAGAACCCAAGGGACCGATTATCATCTGCGTTGACACAAGCGGCTCTATGCACGGCACTCCGGAGAATATTGCAAAAACAGTAGCATTTGCACTGGCAAAGATTGCCGCAGAACAGGAACGGCTTTGCTATATCATCTCGTTTTCCACGGATATTGAAACACTGGAAGTAAAACCGAATGAGGATATGGAATTGACAAATGCAGACGGAGGCAACTACCTGCAAAAACTGGTACGTTTTTTGCGTATGTCGTTTAACGGCGGAACCGATGCGGAACCCGCGCTGCGGAAAGCGCTTGACATGCTTGCAGGCAAGGGGACAACCGGATATAAAAATGCCGATGTGCTGATGATCTCGGACTTCGTAATGGGCAATCTGGCCGCAGATTTAGTTTCCGCTATCGAACAGGAACAAGAAAAGAACACCGGCTTTTACAGCCTTGTTATCGGAGAAAGCGGCAACAAAAATACCATCGCCTGTTTTAATCACAACTGGCTATACGACACCAATGATACCCGCGCGTCCCGGCATCTTGTTGAGCAGCTGCATGAGCTAAAGATGAAAGAATGACCTACAGATGTAAGGACCGCAGGACAGTAGATAAATCATATTTTTAAAATTAAATTTCTGCTGTCAACTACGTATTACAAATCAATATTCGGGGGCGGTTGCAACTCTTTCCCCGAACGGCTAAAATCGCGCCATGAATGCCCCGCTTTTTTCCGGCGACAAAGTTTTTTCCGTTTCCGAAATCAATTCACTGCTCAAAGATATGCTTGAATCCTCTTTTCCGCAAATCTGCATTGAAGGCGAAATTTCTAACTACCGCCCCAATTCGTCGGGGCATCTTTATTTTACGCTTAAAGACGAAGCGTCTCAGATAAGCGCGGTTATGTTCCGGAGTGCGGCGGCGCACATTGATTTTGTTCCGAAAGACGGTACAAAAGTTCAGTGTACGGGGCGGCTGACGGTTTATCCTGCGCGCGGAAATTATCAGATTCTTATAACGCGGATGACCGTTTCAGGCGAAGGCGCAATTCTTAAAATGATTGAAGAGCGCAAACGCCGTCTTGCAGCAGAAGGACTTTTTGACGAGGCAAAAAAACGTCCTCTTCCGCCTTTTCCGCAAACAATCGGAATTATAACCAGTCCGACGGGAGCCGCGCTGCGCGATATTTTGCAGATTATGCGTCGGCGCAACAAATGCGTTTCGGCAATCGTGTTCCCCTCTCTTGTGCAGGGAGACGGAGCGGCGGAATCAATCGTACATCAGATAAAAAACGCAAACGCTCTCAAAAAATGCGACGTTTTGATTGTCGGGCGAGGCGGCGGCTCATTGGAAGATTTGCTTCCGTTCAGCGATGAAAACGTTGTGCGCACAATTGCGGAGTCTGAAATCCCTGTTATCAGCGCGGTCGGGCACGAAATCGACTGGGCTTTAAGCGATTTTGCCGCCGATAAGCGCGCCCCCACACCGTCCGCCGCAGCGGAGCTTGCCGTTCCGCAGTTGAGCGATATTCTCAACATGATATTGTTTTATAAAAATGAATTACATCAAAATATTGATTCGCGCGTAAAAAATGCAAAACTGATGATTCAAAGTTTCAGCCCCGAAAATCTTGAACTCAAATTCCGCTCAATCGAACAGCCGCTTTTGCAGCGTTTCGACTATATGAAAGACGAAATCTACGACGGCATGATTCAAAAAATTCGGGATGCGCGTGTTTTAATAGAAAATTTCCGTCTTATTCTTGAAAATGCAAGTCCGCAGGCGATTTTTGAACGCGGCTATTCGATGGTGCGCGACAAAAACACGCAGCAGATTATCCGCGACGGAAAACAAGCGGCAATCGGCGCTGAAATAGAAATCATTCCGGCGAAAGGAAAAATAATTGCAAGGGTGGAGGAAAGGCAATGACGAATTTTGAACAAAATCTTGAAAAACTCGAACGGCTGACAGCCGACATAAAGCGCAGCGACGTTTCGCTTGAAGAAGCGCTCAAGGATTTTGAGCAGGGAATCAAACTTGCGCGCACAATGGAAAAAGAAATCGACAAAATCGAAGGCAGAATTCAGCAGCTGATGAACAACCCGATGGCGGACGCGCCTGTAACGGCGGATAAAGCTGAACTCGAACTTTTTTCAGGGCTGGGCGATGACGGTTCTGCAGGAGAACCGTTAGCCGGAACACGACAATGAGCGCAGAGCGTCCGGTAAAACAACTCAACGCGGAAGTTGCGCGTAAAATTGCGGCGGGGGAAGTTATCGACCGCCCGAATGCAATCGTCCGCGAGCTTATGGACAACGCAGTAGATTCGGGCGCGGATAAAATCACCGTAGAAATCGTTGAAGGCGGCATAGAAAAAGTCCGCGTCGGCGACAACGGCTGCGGCATGACGCAGGACGACTTAAAAACGGCGGCGCACCCCCACGCAACAAGCAAAATCGAATCGGAAACGGATTTATTGAATCTTACGACGCTCGGATTCCGCGGAGAGGCGTTAAGTTCCATTGCCGCCGTGTGCCGTTTAAGCATTATTTCAGGCGGCTGCATTATGCGCTCTTCCATAACGGAAGACCACATCATCGAGCCGTATTCTCATACGGACGGCACAATCGTTATGTCGGAAGGACTTTTTGAAAACTTTCCGGCGCGGCGCGTCTTCTTAAAACGCCCCGCAAGCGAAGCGGCTTTGTGCAAAACCACGTTTATAGAGAAAGCGCTTCCCTGTCCGCAAAAAGCGTTTCGCTTTATTTCCGACGGCGATATAAAACTCGACCTTCCGGCAGGAGTCAGCCTTACCGAACGCTTTGTTCAGGCGATGCAGTTTTCCGAAACTCCGTCTTTGTTTTACGAAGTTACGGGGCAGGCGGCAGGCGAAAATCCCGCGTGGTCGTTCAAAATCGTTATCGGGGAGCCGGGCGTTTACCGCAAAAACAAAAAAGACATCTATATTTACGTCAACGGCAGAAAAATTACGGAATATTCGCTTGTTCAGGCGATTGAATACGGAGGTCAGGGCTATTTTCCGAACGGCACGTTTCCTGCGGCGGCGGCTTTTATTCAAGTCAATCCCGCACTGGTCGACTTTAACATTCATCCTGCCAAAAAAGAGGCGCGTTTTAAGGATATTGCGGACTTGCACCACGGAATCAGTTCCGGCTTACGGAGTTTTTTTGCCGCGTACACAAAAAAAACGATGCTCGGCGCAATAAAGGCAAGCGGCGCGGAATACGCGTTTTCAAATGCGACACGGACGCGGCTCGACGCAATCATTGCGCAGGGAAATCCGACGGACGGTCAGGAAGAAACTTTGTTTCCGCCGGAAAAATACGAATATCCGCGCCGGCATTCCGACTATGCCGAAAGCCGTGCCGGACGGATTTTTTATTCCGACGACAAAATTACCGGCGCACCGCATGAACGCACGGAGCGGACTGCGGAAGAGACGGAAAAAGAAGTCATCGAACTTGTTGACAATGCGATTCGGGCTTACAACGCAGTCGATACGGACGAAAACGCCGCTCAAGCCAACACGGAAAAAAGCGATTCGGAGGTAGAATGCCCTTTCCAGTCAGCAGACGATGACAGTCAGATTGCTTCGGCCAAACAGTCAATCGGAAGCGAGAGCGAAAAAATCATAATCGGCAAAAAACATGCAAACTTCTTCACATTAGGAAAAAGCGCGTACAAAACATTCGGCAGCGCAAAGACAAAACCGGTCAGCGACGAATGGAAAAACGCGCCGTTCCACTTTTTGGGAAGTGCGCTTGGCACATTCATCATTGCGGAAAAAGGCAACACGCTGTACATCATCGACAAACACGCCGCCCACGAGCGCATACTATTCGATAAAATCATAAATGAGCAGGGCGCGCGCCAAACGCTTCTTATTCCATACGTTTTAAAGACGCAGGACGCAGGCGAAGACGAATATTTAGAGTCGATACAAGAGGAATTGAACCGCATCGGTTTTGAATGCAGCCGCACAGAAGAGGGTGAGTGGGCGTTTACAACGGTGCAGGAACGGTGGCGCGGCTCTGAAGACGAATTAGCGCGTATTCTTTTGGAAAAACGTTCCGCTCCGAAAGATTTGATTTATACGCTTGCAGCGTCCGCCGCATGCAAGGCGGCAGTCAAAGACGGCTGGATTTTGGACGACAATGCGGCAAGCGAAATCGCACAAGCCGCGCTCGAACTGCCCGACCCGCATTGTCCTCACGGACGCCCCGTCTACACAACGCTTACGCGCGAGCATTTATTTTCGCTGGTTCGGCGGACGTAAGGCGCAAACTGCGGAGTTCAGCACATTGACGACAGGAGATTTTATGTCTCAATTATTTTCTGACAAAATTTTTTATCATATTTATGCGCTCGGAATGGGAAATTGCCCAAAACGCAATGACTTTGCCTGTCCTGCGGGCTCTTTTTTTGAAACGCTTTCGGGGCAGTTGGATACTATTCGGGCATTGGGCTGCAATGCCCTGCTCATCGGGCCTGTTTTTGAGTCAACTGCGCACGGATACGACACCGTGGACTATTATCACGTGGAACGCCGCTTGGGGAATAACGAGCGGTTCCAGTCATTTTGCCGTCTGTGTCATGAAAAAGGTTTTGCCGTCGTACTAGACGCAGTGTTCAACCACACGGGACGCGATTTTTTTGCATTTAAGGATATTCAACAGCGAGGAGAAAGCAGCAACTATACTGACTGGTACGTCAATCTTGATTTTAGCAGACGGAGCGCGTTAGGCGACAATTTTGAATATGAAGGCTGGGCGGGCTGCAAGGATTTAGTAAAACTCAACGTCGATAACAGCGCTGTGCGGGAGCATTTGTTCGGCGCGGTAAAAATGTGGATTGAAGAATTCGGCATAGACGGACTGCGGCTTGATGCAGCGGACGTGCTGAGCAAAAATTTTCTCGACGCGCTGGGCTCGTTTTGCCGGAGCATTAAACCTGATTTTTGGCTGATGGGCGAAGTCGTTCACGGCGATTATTCGGAATGGCTCATGGACGGCAGGCTTGATTCTGTAACAAACTACCAGATTTATAAAGCCTTGTGGTCGTGCTTGAACAGTCAAAATATGTATGAACTCGCCTATAACCTCAACAGGGAATACAACGGCGAAAACGGAATGTATACGGGGAGCGTTTTGTATAATTTTGTTGACAATCACGACGTCAATCGGGCGGCGAGCGAACTTACTGCACCGGAGCGGCATTTACATCTTTTGTACGGCTTGCTTTTTACCATTCCCGGTATTCCGTCTATTTACTACGGCAGCGAATACGGCGTTAAAGGCGTGCGGAAAGATGGCTGCGATTACGATTTGCGTCCTCCGCTTCCGCCCTTCGGCGCCATTCCGGATTTTGCAGCGCCCGCTTTTGACTCAAGTTTTATCCGCTCGTCGATTGCGGCATTTGCTGAGATACGGCAGCGCAGTCCGGCTTTACAGCGCGGCTCGTACCGGCAGGAGTTTGTTGCAAACCGGCAATTCGGCTTTTGGCGCGAGCGCTGCGAAGAAAAAATCTTAGTTCTCGTCAATGCTGATTTTACGCAGGCGCATATATCGCTCCACGATATTCCTGCCGGCGAATACGAAAATTTGATAGACGGGAAGGTATTCCATTCAGATGCGCTTCATGGAGTGCAAATGCCTCCGTGTTCGATTTTCATAC
>CAUTOZ010000110.1:0-6718 GCA_963539635.1 uncultured Treponema sp. | reverse complement strand
TTCCGCGCAAAATAGGACCGCGCGTAAGATCGACACTTTTCGATACTGACATGGGCGGTTTATATCACTTAACGCTGTAAATGGCAAATAGAAAAGAAATTACATGTAAACGGGGAAGCGGACTGAAAAAGCGAAAGTTTGATTTGACAGGCGTGTTGGCGGTGCGTCTTCTTTGCATACCGCGTGTAAAACACTCTGGCACGGAGGAATACAACGCCTCCTGCTGCCCCGCAAATACTGCCGCCGAAAACAATATTTTTATACCAGACGTGTCCATAGGCGCTTTTTGACACAAGAACGTTTTGCTGTTTTCTCTCCGTACATCGTTTCACTGCGATAATATCCGCAACTACACGATTGGAAATATTCTTACGCAGACTGGAACAGCCCTGCGTCATACAAACAGCCGTCCTCACCGTCCGCCAATCTCTCGCAGGCGGTAAGTCCGTCGTACCTTTCAAACGTCCTTTGAGCCATTTCTAACGAAGCATCGAGTTTTGTGTCTTCCTCATTGGCGAAGTCCGTTGTTTGCAAAATATCCACAGCCCAGCGAGGAATGGCTGTTCTTGGCTGCGCCGCTCACCGCCTTATCTGCAAACGTCCCAAGAAAATCGCCCTCTGCAATAAAATTACGCATTCCCCATTACACATTAGCCGCCTCCCTCCTCCCCCATCTCCCTGCGAGTTTATCCACACTCCGGAAATACATTGAGCAAGTTTTGCGAATGCGAAACTTGAAGCGGACGTAAGCCCATGTTAAGTCTTTCAAACCCGTTTCTCCCGTCCGCCATTCTCGGGTGAACGGTAACTCGTCTAAATCCTTCAAAATCCCCTAGCCCCATTTTACCGCGAAAATATCCACAGTCTTTAGACTGTGGATATTTTCGTTGCAGGCGGAACGTCCACTAAATCTTTCAAACTCCTTTTTTACCGCCTGCCGTTTGACATTTCTTTCTATATATCGTATACACTGCCCCCTATAAAGAGGCGGATGTGTCTGTAAAGTTGCATAAAAAAATCATCGGGGCGGCAGCGGCAGCGCTGCTCGGCTGTTCCATGTTTTTTTCAATATTGTATATAGCGCACGAATTAAATCACGAATGCCCGCATGAACATTGCCATGGTCATCACGATGAAGAATGTCCGGTCTGTGCGTTGCTGCAAGTATCGGCAGCGGTCATGCTCGGCTTTTCGGCGGCAGTTGTCCTCGTCGTGCTTACGCGCTTCGTAAAACCTTTAAAATCCGTCTCCTACGTGCGTGCGTTTTTTGCGCATGACACGCCTATTTCGCGAAAAATAAAACTGACCACTTGAATAAACCTCAAATCCCGCGCGCAGGGACGTCTTTTCCAGTCGTCCTGTGCAAGAATTCAATTTTGATAGACTTGAAAACGCAGATTTTCAAAAATAAAGAGGTTAGAAAATGAAAAAATATTGTGCCGCGCTTTTTGCGGCGTTAATGATTGCGGGGCTTTCGGTTTCCTGCAAAAAGGCTCCGGCAATGGCAGCCAAAGACGGAAAAAAACTTGACGTTGTATGCACGATTTTCCCCGAATACGACTGGGTAAAAGAAGTCGCCGGACGCGACAACCAAAACGTAAATATTCACTTGCTGCTTGATAACGGCGTGGACTTGCATAGTTACAGTCCCTCTGTTGAGGATATTGCAAAAATCTCTAAGGCGGATATGTTCGTGTATGTCGGCGGCGAGTCGGACGGCTGGGTAAAGGAAGCCCTTGCACAGGCGACGAACAAAAACATGATTGCGGTCAACTTGCTGGAAGAACTCGGCGAAGCGGTCAAAGACGAAGCGGAAGTTGAGGGAATGGAGCATCACCATCACGAACACGGCGGACACCATCACCATGATGAAGACCACGAAGACGTAACGATTTCAGGTTTGACGCTTTCGCAGGAAGTCAAAGCGCAGGTTAAAAATCAACTTGGCTCGGAATTCGTAAAATCGCTTTTGGCAGCGGCGGACTTTCAGGCGTTCTTAAAAGACAGTTTGACGGAGTTTGACGGCAGCGTCGCGCAGGGAACGGAAATCTTCCTTGACACGGCAAGCCACGCGCACGACGACGAGGGCGAAGTGCATTTGACACTTATCGAGCGTACAGAAAGCGGATATAAACTGCATAACCTTTCGCTCGGCGGCTTTAAGACGGTCGAAGATGACGGACACGACCACAAAACGCCCGCCGAAGAAAAAATCGAAGGGCTCGCCATAAGCACAAAATCTTCCAACGCGAATAAAACCGTCGATGACCTTGTAGATGAAATCAACGACAGCGCAGATAAATTGGCGACAATCTTTAAGTACGCAACGAAAAAGGGAACGCTAAAATCCGGCGTTACGCTTGAATTGGTTGACGGCGCGCTGTATCCGGTCGACGAAGAGGGCAAACTCTGGTACCGAGTACTGGTAAAGGCGGAAAAACCGTATTCCAAGTGGATTATGCTCTCCGGCTTGAAGCCCGAAAAACACGAGCGCCACGCGCACAGCCACAAAAAGACTTTCGATGACAGCGAAGTAAAAGACCGCGCACTTTCCGACTGGGACGGCGAGTGGCAGTCCGTCTATCCGTACCTGCTTGACGGTTCGCTTGATGAAGTCATGGAACACAAGGCGGAGTCCGGCGAAAAAACGGCGGAAGAATACAAGGCGTACTACACGAAGGGGTATAAAACCGACGTTGAAAAAATCACGATTAAAAACGGCGTTGTAACATTTGTGAAAAACGGCAAAGCGGCATCTTCAAAATATAATTACAAAGGCTACCAGATTTACGTGTACAAATCCGGCAACAAGGGCGTTCGCTACTTCTTTGAGGCGGCGGACACAAGCACCGGCGCGCCGAAGTACATTCAGTTCAGCGACCACGAAATTGCGCCCGTTCATCCGGAGCATTTCCACTTGTATTTCGGAAACGAAAGTTTTGCCGCCCTTTCCGAAGAAATGGAACATTGGCCGACGTATTATCCGGAAGGACTTGACGGCGATGAAATTGCAGACGAAATGATTGGACATGACGGCGGCGGTCATCACCACCATCATCACGGAGAAGCGGAAAAAGACGAGCACGTGTGGCTTTCGCTCCGCCATGCAAAAACGCTTTCTTCCGTTCTTGCGGACAAACTTGCAAAACTCGACCCGCAAAATGCGTCCGTTTATAAAAACAACGCGAAAGCCTACGGCGCAAAGTTGAGTCAGCTGGATAAAGAATACGCAAAGGCGGTAAAGGCGGCTTCCGTCAACACGCTTTTGTTCTGCGACCGCTTTCCGTTCCGCTATTTGGTGGACGATTACGGGCTTTCGTACTATGCGGCGTTCTCCGGCTGTTCGGCGGAATCGGAAGCAAGTTTTGAAACAGTCGCTTTTCTTTCAAAAAAGGTTGACGAGTTGAATCTCAATACCGTTTTGACGATTGAAAACTCGAACGGCAAGCTGCCGGACACCGTTATAAAGAATTCGGCAAGCAAACGCGAACGCGCCGTTCTTGCTATGGATTCCATGCAGGCGACGACCGCAAAAGATATTGCCGGCGGCGCAACCTATCTTGGAATTATGGAAAAAAATCTTGAAGTCTTAAAAGCGGCTTTAAAATAGTAGGTTGGCGAGTTCTAAACCATGCAAATAGCACGATTTAGAACGTCGTATTTCAAGGTAGCCTGTTCTGAACTGAAATTTCCGAACAGGCTTAATCTAGAATGCAGTCGGTGCGCCGATGAATAATAGGGTGCGCCGTCTGTACGTTTTTTGCGATACGTTTTGACGTGCGCTTTGTTTTTAGGAAGACTGACTTGCAGACGGAAGAAACAACGAACAGTGATGAGCGGTTAACGGAAGAAGTTGACTGTTGATTGATGTTTGTTGGAATGGGCGGGCAGGAATACGGCAAGCCCGCAAAATCCATTTTATTATATAGAAGATAATTGAATGGACGGAGATGACGCGGCGGATAACAGAATGCGGATTGCTCCGTAATAGAACGGAGATGAGGCTGCGGGCGGGAGAGCAACCTGCGCCGGATTTACAATGCGCGGAAGCGCATAAGTACAAAAATTTCCTTGCAACACCGGCGCACAATTTAGAGATGGTGGGCTTGCGGCTAACAAAGCAGAAAAGCGGAGAGCGGGCAAACGACGGGAGAGTAACCTGCGCCGGATTGCAGGGGCGCGCGGAGCGCGTTGCGGAGCAATGGAGGCGGAAGCCGAAACCCCGAAAAGCCGGTTACGGGATGCGTTTGCGCCCTGATTTTTATAAAAAAGGAGACTGACGAATGATACACGCTTTTATTGAAAAACTTGCGCTTTATTTTACATTTACGTTTGTGCAGTACGCGGTGGTGGTCGGCGTGCTGATTGCGCTGTGCTCGTCGCTTTTGGGCGTTACGCTGGTGCTCAAGCGGTTTTCATTTATCGGCGACGGACTTTCGCACACGGCGTTCGGCGCGCTTTCGATTGCGACGGTGATGAACTTGAGCAACAATATGTATTTTGTGCTGCCGGTTACGGTGTTGTGCGCGGTACTGCTGCTGCGGACGGGACAGAACGCCAAGATTAAAGGGGACGCAGCGGTCGCGATGGTTTCTGTCGGCGCGCTTGCGCTCGGCTACCTTGTGATGAACGTCTTTGCAACGTCTTCAAACCTTTCCGGTGATGTGTGCAGCACGCTTTTCGGTTCAACCTCGATTTTGACGCTCAAAAAGGAAGAAGTCTACCTCTGCGTGATTTTGTCCGCGCTTGTCCTGCTGGTGTTCGCATTTTTGTACAACAAGGTGTTCGCGATTACGTTCGATGAAAATTTTGCGCGCGCTGCCGGAATGCGCACGGAACTGTACAATCTTATGCTTGCGGTTTTGATTGCAGTCATCATTGTCCTTGCGATGAATCTTGTCGGCTCGCTGTTGATTTCTGCGCTCGTCGTTTTTCCCGCTCTGTCCGCCATGCGCGTTTTTAAAAGTTTTAAGTCGGTTATCATCTGCTCGGCGGTAATCTCTGTTGCGGGCGCGCTCATCGGCATCCTCGTCGCGATTGTCGCAGGAACGCCGGTCGGCTCAACGATTGTTGCAGTCAATATTGCGGAATTTTTATCGTTTGCGCTTGCAGGAAAATTGATTCGAGGCAAAAAAGCCGTTTTCGCGCTCGCGCTTGCGGCGGTAGTGATTGCCGTGCCGGAAACGAAGGCAAATGCGGCGGTGCAGACAGAGAGTACGATAGGAATGACTGCAAATGCGGCTTTTGCGCACGGTCAAAATGCGCTTTCAGGTGAAAGTGTCTTCCCCCGCGCTCAAAAAGTGTTTTTTCCTTTCAGCAGGGGCGGTTCGGCAGCGGGGGCGGACGTTGACCTTACGCGCTTGAGCGCAACAATGGTGTATGCGCAGGTATTCAACATGATTGTGGAACCGGAAAAGTTTGAGGGCAAGACGGTAAAAATGCGCGGTCAGTTTATGGTCTACCCGATGGACAAAAACGAAAATGTCTATGCCGTCGTTATTTCCGATGCGACCGCGTGCTGTCAGCAGGGACTTGAGTTCAAGTGGCAGGGCGAGCACGCATATCCCGCCGACTATCCGCCTGAAGGTTCGGAAATAGAAGTTACCGGCACCTTTACGACAGGACAAACGCCCGACGGATTCGATTATTTTTATATTTCGACTAACAATGTGGCGCAGTGCAGGTAAGCACGGACGGACCGGCAAGATGTTTGCTGCTCGTTTTGCCTAAAGACGAAACGCAGGGCGTGCAGGTGCACAAATATCATTTTAAGATTTGTAATCGCAATATCCTCGACGCAAGATAAAGTCTGCCGGAGGACGGAAAAACGTCTTTTCGTCATAAAGTTGTTTGTCGTGCTGCCTGCAATGATGTCCCCGCTGGAATGAATGCGGCAGAAGTAGTCTGCCGTTTCCGCCGTCTTTCCGCATTCCAATGCCGTTTGAGCACCGAAATGCGGCGAAGAAACTTCTTATCTTTCCTTAATTGTTCTGTGTGAAGTCAACACCTTGACTTACATAGGTAAAAGACCCCAATACGTTTCCGTCTGCATCTTTTAATTCGACTATGGTACCTTCTTCTAATTCCTTATGAAAATATAGGAATCCGTCAATACAGTATGCCTTTAAGTCTTTATTTTGACCTGCTGCACCTATAGCACTTTTATGACCTTTTTTATTCCCGAGCTCTCCATTAAACCATACGGACTCTATTTGAGATAGGTAGGCAGGAGGGGTTACGGCATATCGATTATCATATCCCCCGAATGCTGGTGAGTATATCAACCCGGTAATTTTATAAGCCGCCGTTTTCCATTTTGCCGTGTACGTTGCATTGTCCGCAGGGAACTCAGTCGGAATGGCCGGCATCCATCCGCCGAACGTATAACCGGATTTTGCAGGAGCGGGCACCGTTGGAACTGCCGCGCCGTATTTTCCGCTTACGGGCAGAACGGAACTTCCGCCGTCCGTATTAAATGTGAGCGTTACGGTCTTTCGGTCGTAGTACAGTTTTACGACAGTGCTTCCGTCAGCGTTTATTGCGCCCGCCGCTTGTACCGTCCCGTTTATGTTCGTTTTTGCAGTATTCTGCGTAAAGCCGGCATATGTTTTCGGGGTGTAGCCGGCATTTGTTCCCGTCGTGCCGGTTTTGCTTTCTGTGTCGGTAATCGTGTAGCTTCCGCCTGCCGCGCTTTCTTGATAATGCTCGATTTTGTACA
>CAUTOZ010000109.1:0-6735 GCA_963539635.1 uncultured Treponema sp. | reverse complement strand
ATTCAAAAAATCATTGCGCGTATGGAACAGCGCGAAACGCACTATTATTTTATCCAGCGCGACAAAATAAATGTCGGCGCGCTCAGAGTTTTCTGCGAGGAAGGCGGCGCACTTTGCCGAATCAGTCCGCTTTTTATTCTGCCGGAGGAACAAAATAACGGCTGTGCGCAAGCGGCTCTCAGGCTCGTCGAAAGTCTGTACCGTCCGCACACGTGGACTTTAGATACGATTTTGGAAGAGCGCCGGAATTGTCATGTATACGAAAAAGCGGGCTGCCGGAAAACCGGAGAAGTCAAAACGCTTAAAGAGGGAATGCACCTCGTGCGCTATGAAAAAACGGTTGCGTAACACTGCGACCGTTTGTCCAGTCGATAGGAGTAAAAGATGTCCGTGAATGTACCGGAATTGTTTGGAAGTTTGGTTTTTAATCAAAAGACGATGAAAGAGCGGCTGCCCAAAGAAACATTTAAGGCGCTTAAAAAGACGCTTGACGATGGGGCGCCCTTGCAGTTGGATGTTGCAAATCAAGTGGCACACGCGATGAAGGTGTGGGCGATTGAAAAGGGCGCAACGCATTTTACGCACTGGTTCCAGCCGTTGACCGGCATTACCGCCGAAAAGCACGACAGTTTTATCACGCCGCAGGACGATGGCACGGTCATTATGTCATTCAGCGGCAAGGAATTGGTAAAAGGCGAGCCAGATGCCTCGTCTTTCCCGTCTGGAGGCAGACGCGCAACCTTTGAAGCGCGCGGCTACACGGTCTGGGATCCGTCTGCATATCCATTCGTCAAGGAGCACACGCTTTGCATTCCGACGGCGTTCTGCTCGTACACGGGAGAAGCGCTCGACAAAAAAACGCCGCTTTTGCGTTCAATGGAAGCCTTAAACAAGCAGGCGCTCCGCATTCTTCGTCTTTTTGGGAATACAACCGCGACGCACGTTGCAACGACCGTCGGCTCCGAACAAGAATATTTCCTCGTCAACGAAGACTTGTACGAACAGCGCAAAGACTTACGCATGACGGGGCGCACTTTGTTCGGCGCAAAGCCCGCGAAGGGACAGGAGATGGACGACCAATATTACGCCGCGCTTAAGCCGAAAATCGTCGAATATATGGAAGACTTGAACGAAACGCTCTGGAAGTACGGCATTTTGTCGAAGACCGAGCACAACGAAGTCGCCCCCGCGCAGCACGAAATGGCGCCGATTTTTACGACGACAAACATTTCCTGCGACCAAAACCAGTTGACGATGGAACTCATGAAAAAAGTTGCGCGGCGGCACGGGCTTGTCTGCCTCCTTCACGAAAAACCGTTTGCCGGCTTAAACGGCAGCGGCAAGCACAACAACTGGTCAATGTCCACGAACGAAGGCGAAAATCTCCTTGAACCCGGCGAAACGCCCGAACAAAACGCGCAATTCCTCTTGTTTTTGACGGCAATAATCAAGGCTGTTGACGAAAATCAGGACTTGCTGCGCATTTCTGTCGCCTCCGCGGGTAACGACTGCCGCCTTGGGGCGCACGAAGCGCCGCCGGCAATTATTTCGGTCTATCTCGGCGATGAGCTGTATGCTGTCCTTGAAGCCGTCAAAAACGGCAGCGCTTACGACAACAAACGTGCTTCGAAAATGACGATTGGCGTTGACGTGCTTCCGCCCATCCCCAAAGATTCTACCGACCGCAACCGCACGTCCCCTTTCGCCTTTACCGGCAACAAGTTTGAGTTCCGCTCGCTCGGCGCAAGTCTTTCGATTGCAGGGCCGAACACGATTCTCAATGCGATTGTCGCCTCCGTTCTCAAGTCCTTTGCCGACGAGCTGGAAAATACGGACGACTTTCATGCTTCCCTTGAGCGTTTAATCCGCCGCGAGTTGTCCGCGCATTGGCGCATTTTGTTTAACGGGAACGGCTACGACGAGCAGTGGGTTCTGGAAGCTGAGCGGCGCGGACTTTTGAATCTCCGTACGCTGCCCGACGCACTTGCGCACTATCTCGCCTCAAAAAATATCCGCCTCCTGACGGAGATGGGGGTTTATTCTGAAGCCGAATTGAAAAGCCATTACGATATAAAACTTGAAAAATACGCGCAGGTTTTGAATATCGAAGTTGCAACGATGCTTGAAATGGTTTTTAAGGACATTTTGCCTGCGGCGTTTAAGTATATGGGAGACTTGAGGCGTTTGACGGAAGAAAATTGGGCGGCAGGCCGGCTGTACGCGCGGCTGGAAGACTTGGTAAATGAACTGTACAAACTCCAAGACGATTTATCGAAGGCGCACGCGGAGGCAAAAGAAGCAGGCGACCTCATGACAGCGGCGCGCGCCTACGCCGACATCGTCATTCCGCTGATGACAAAAGCCCGCGCTGCCGCCGACGAGATAGAACCGCTGCTCGGCGAGGCGTATAAGCCTTTCCCGTCATACGAGGAACTGCTGTTTCGGTGCTAGGCGGGCGGCGGAGAACCGAGTTTGAAAGATTTAACGGAGTTTCCGCCCTTCCAAGTTTTGCCTTGCGGCAAAACTTGATGAATACGGTGTTTCATCACTAGGCGGCAGAAAATGGAATGCAAAAGGCGTTGTTTCAAGGGGCGGCGTTTTTGCTCCTCGCAGCAGACAATTTTCAAGCGGGGCGCTGCACAGATTTGAAGGCAGGGCGCAGACGGAACTCGTAACCGGCTTTCCGCTGCAACGGCTTTCAGCCTTTTCCGCTTCAATCCGGCGCAGGAGGCGCTCCCGCCCGCCTGAGTCTTCTCCGCTTTAATACGGGATTATCGCTTGCAGCCATCCGCTGCGGAGTGTGTCGGGCGGCTGTTATTGAGTGTGTCAGGCTGAACGGTGTCCCGCCCTCTCCGAGTTTTCTGTCGAAAATCCGCTGGAAAAACTCGCGGGAAGCCAGACGTCTGGAAACCGGCTTTGGAGAGCGGCTGTTGCGGTATTTGCCGGATACAACTATGTCCTGTCCATACAAGATGTGTCTTTAGACGGCAAAACAATGCGGCAGGGGTGCGTAAGACACGCTGTGAGATGGATATCCATTGAGGGCGTTCAGTCCATATGCAAAGAATTGCGGCCGGCCCTTCAAAATGCTGTTTTTTCATCACGGGGGACTGGAAAAACGCACGGGGGGTAACGGTATCGCTTTCCGCCCCAAAAAACTCCGTTTTACTGCAAGAATATTCACATTCCTTTCGGAGTACGGATATTCTCGGGCAGGCGGCAAGTCCGTTGTGTCTTTAAAATATGTTTTTCACCGCTCAACATTTTCTGCCGTTCCCTGACGCAGTTTCCGTCCTTCAAACTCTTTTACCGCCCTGAGCGTCGTCTCCGCCGTCTGCCGTCTCCCATACCAACCGCCCGCAGTCAGCAGCCGCCGACACAATTACTTCCGCCGCTTCCGCTTTGGATAAAAGCGGATAGTCCTTTGCGTTTCCGGCAGTATCGATTATCGTGATGATGTTCGTGTCGGCGGCAAACCCTGCGCCCGCTTTGGTAACATCGTTTACGACGATAAAGTCAAAGTTTTTTTTCCTTAGTTTTTCAAGCGCATGGACGGTAACGTTATCGGTTTCCGCCGCAAACCCGACTAAAACTTTTTTTCCCTTCCGTGCGCCGAGTTCGGCGGCAATATCTTTTGTGCGCGAAAGTTCAATGCGTAAGCCGCCGTCCATCTTTTTTATTTTGCTCTCTGAATACGACTTCGGCCTGTAATCGGCGACGGCCGCGCATTGAATAACGGCGTCCTGTTCTTCAAACGCTTCCGTTACGGCGCAAAACATTTCTTCTGCAGTCTCGACGCGTACGATTTTAAAAAGCCCTGCTGGAACGGCAAGCGCAGTCGGGCCGGAAACAAGCGTAACTGCGGCGCCGCGCTTTGCCGCCGCTTCGGCAATCGCATAGCCCATCTTTCCCGTCGAGCGGTTTGTAATAAAGCGCACCGGGTCAATCGGCTCGCGCGTCGGTCCCGCCGTTACCAAAATCCGCCTGCCGCGTAAGTCTTGTTTTATTCCTGCCGACTGGACAGGTGATTCTGCATTCGTCGTTTTCAAGTCCCCATGAGCCGCAAAAAATTCCTCTATCTTTTCTATAATCGTATCGACTTCGGCAAGTTTGCCCTCTCCCGTCTCCCCGCAGGCAAGCAGCCCCGTCGCAGGTTCGATAAAGGGATAGCCGAGCGATTTGAGCGTTTGAATATTTTTCTGCACAATCGGATTTTTGAACATAGCGGTGTTCATGGCAGGCGCAATCATAACCGGAGACCGGCATGCCAGCACCGTCGTCGTAAGCATATCGCAGGCAATACCGTGCGTGATTTTCCCGATAATGTCCGCCGTCGCCGGTACAATGACTAGCAAATCCGCCTTTTTTGCAAGCGCAATATGCTCAACTTCCCACGTTTTCGATTCGGCGAACATATCCGACGAAACCAAATTATTGCTGAGCGTTTGCAGCGTCAGCGGCGTTACGAATTTTTTTGCGGCGTCCGTCATAACGACAAACACTCGTGCGCCAAGTTTTCGGAGGCGGCTGACAACCTCGCACGCTTTGTAAGCGGCAATTCCGCCGGAAACTCCGATAATAACTGTTTTATTGTGCAGCATGGTTTTCCTCCTTTTTGCGCGTTATCTCCAGTCCCGCCGGATTTTGCAGTCTTGTTTCAATCAGCCGGCAGACGGAAAATGCGCAGATAAAGTATATGCAAACGAATGCAAAGCCGCAATTCTTCAAGAAAAAATCTCAAACCGACGGCACTAAGCGCCTGCATACGGCAATTGAAAAAGCGGCTTTACAGTCAACAAAAAATCCTGAATGCACGTTTTACAGTCAACAAGGAGGCGTCCTATAAAAATTTTTTGTGGCGCGATGTATAATGTGATGGTATCATTAGCATATATCTCAATATGCAAGGATAAAAAGTGCTTATTCTAATCGATGTGGGGAACACAAATATCGTGTTCGGTATCTCCGACGGAGAAAAAATCATAAACACACTGCGGACGGAAACGGTAAAGCGCCAAGACTTTGACTATAGTCACGTTTTGCGCGATTTACTGTGCCGCAAAGAAAAAATCGAAAAAGCGGAGGGTGTCGTTTTATCGTCTGTGGTGCCGGAAGTAACGCCTAAACTCTGCCGCGTTATCCAGTCGCTTTACGGCATACGCGCACTTCTTGTCAATGAGATTTCCGACAACACATTGACAGTTGATACCGACTTTCCCGACAGACTTGGCATGGACTTAAAAGCGGACGCAGCAGCGGCACTGAAAAAATATCCCAATCCGCAAATCATATTTGACTTGGGGACGGCGACCACCTGTTCCGTACTTGATGACCACGGGCACTACATCGGCGGTTCTATTATGCCGGGCTTAAAAACCTCTCTTGAAGCGTTGGCAAAGTCCGCATCTCAACTGTCGATGATTGACTTTATGATTCCCGTTAAAGAATACGTGGGTAAAAATACGCAGGACGCAATGCGAAGCGGTATGCTCTACGGACACGCGCTGATGCTTGAAGGTTTTGCCTGCGCTATTCAAAAGCAGTTTGCAAAGCCCCTGCACGTCTCGCTTACCGGCGGCTTGGCGCATATTGTCAAGTCGTACATGAATTTAGACTGTACGCTTGACCCGTATCTGACGCTCGAAGGGCTTTTATATTTGTATCGGGACTGGAAAGGCGGGGCGCGTGAATGAAGTTTTATTCGTGCGGAAGGGGGTGTTGATTGGGAATTAGGAATGCGGAATAAGAAATTATCTCCGTTTTGGACTGTTGCGTTTTTCTGATGACGGAAAACAATATGGTATGGAATGACGGCAAAAAACAAAGAGTACGGTATTTCCTTCTCTTGCCGAATACCGTAATCCGTTAAATAAAAAATGCGCCGGTGAATCCGCATTCTGTTTTACCGACGCACATTAAATGCGTTTCGTATTAGAACTTCCAGCCGGCTCCGATACCTGCGTTAACTTTGAAAGCACTTTTGTCAGCAACCGATGTTTCGATTTTATTCATCTGCAAGCCGAGCAAAAATTGCGGTTTGATGTACAAGTTCTTTGTTACAAAGATATCCGCACCTACGCCGGCATCAAACCAGTAGGCGTTCAGTTTTTCTTTTTTATCAACAGAGTTCCCCTCGTATTTTGCGGAAGCCGTCAAATCAAAGTCAAAACCGAGCATCGGATAGATTTTTGCAGGACCGACTGTAAAAGGATACTTTCCGAACAAGCCGATGTTGAAGTAAGTTACGTCAAACTTTGCATCTCCATCAGTAACTTTTGTCCCGTCATATTTGACTACAGTTTTCGTTTTCCCCACTCTGGAATTTACGCCAAGTTGAACCTGTGCGTACTGCGCGTCAAAGAACGCTTTAAAACCGAGCATACTGAAGTCGTTAGCAACTTCAATTTTGTCTTTTTTACCAAACTCGTGGTCAAACGTGTAATCGAATACTGCACCCGCGCTCAAATCAAGCGCACTTGCAGCCGCTCCCATCCATACAGCGGCAAGAACCGCAGCTACAATTTTCTTCATGTAGTCCTCCTAAATTATTTTTGCAGCAGATGTTTCCAGCCGCAAATTGTACCGCACTATTGTGCACGGAAATGTCTGCACCGCAGACCAATATCTTATGCCGCCAATCCGGTTTGATGAAATGCGGATTCTTACAAACCGCCGCGCGAACACAAACAAGATACATCATATTGTGGGGGGGGGCGGCGCGCGGGGGGGGGGGGG
>CAUTOZ010000108.1:0-6882 GCA_963539635.1 uncultured Treponema sp. | reverse complement strand
CAATGGGAAACCGGATATCCGTCAAAGGAGCTTATCGAACGCGATATTCAAAACGGAAATCTTTATACGATTATTGACGGAGATGAAATACACGGCGTATTTGCGCTGATTGCGGGAATTGAGCCGACATATTCGTTTATCGACGGTACATGGCTGAACGACGAGCCGTATGCAGTAATCCACCGCCTTGCATCCAACGGAAAAACAAAAGGGATTTTTGATACCGCCGCAGGGTATGCAAAACTTTTGTATGAGAATCTAAGAATTGACACGCATGAGGACAATAAAATTATGCGTCATTTAATAGAAAAAAATAAATTTCAATTCTGCGGAACCATATACATTGAAAAGCGCTTCGGCGGCACGGAACAGGATACCCGGCGGCTTGCGTATCATTGGCACCGGACACAGCCGCTTTCAATTCAATATGTGTGAAGAAAGCAGCAGCACGGTTTTAGACAATGCTGTTTGACGAAAGAATGTCTTGCAGATACGTAAAACTGCGGAAAAACGACAGAAGGTGAAAGATGAAGCCTGCGCCGGATTGCAGGGGCGCACGTAAGTGCGTTGCGAAATGAGCGTAAGCGAACGGAGCAATGGAGCCGAAAGGCGGAACCCCGAAAAGCCGATTACGGAACACGTTTGCGCCCTGAATGATTTTAAGAAATTTTATATCAGACGATTGAAATAGAAGAGGAAAATATGAGTGAAAAAAAATTATCCAAGAAGATGACGATTTTGGCGGTTGGAGTAATTATCGCGCTGACCGTTATTGCCATTGTTGTAATCAATTTTACCAAAAAAAGCGGCGGAGCGATGATGTTTATGGGCGGCTCTCTGCCTGAACAGGAGGCGCTGCCTGTTTCGGTACGGACGGCAAAAGCGGTGCATTCTGAGTTGACGGACTATGTTATTACAAACGGAGAAGTTCAGTCGCAAAGTTCGATAGAAGTCTATCCGTCCATGAGCGGAAAACTTGCTTCTGTCAACGTCATGCTCGGTTCTGCCGTAAAGGCGGGTGATATCATTGCGCGGATTGACCCCTCCGAGCCCGGCACAAACTATGCGCTCAGTCCCGTTACGGCTCCGATAAGCGGAAATATCATTTCTTCTCCGCTAAAGCGCGGCGCAAAAGTTTCGACAACGAGCGTTATTGCGATGATAGGCGACTTGGAAAATCTGCAAGTATCGGCAAATATTCCTGAGCGGTATGTGGCGGAACTGAAAATCGGACTGAAAGCCGAAGTTTCCCTTGAGGCCTACCCCGATGTCATCTTTTCCGCACAAGTCGCGCGTATTTCTCCGGTTGTGGATGCCGCAACGCGCACAAAAACGGTGCTTTTGACATTCAATAAAAGCGATTCGCGCATAAATGCCGGTATGTTTGCAAAAGTTAAATTGTACACGTCAACGTATAAGGGATTTGTTACGATTCCGTCCGATGCGGTTATATCGCAGGACGAGGAGAATCATATTTTTATTTTGAATGACGACGGTACGGTGTCAAAACGAATTGTAAAACTGGGAAAAAGCGTTGATAGTGCGGTACAAGTTACCGAAAATCTTGCGGAAGGCGAAAAAGTCGTATACGAGGGAATGCTGTCTCTTGCTGACGGCGTAAAAGCGCGCGATATTGACGACATCCCTGCTTCAAAAACAATGCCGGAATCTCAAGATGAACAAGAAATGCCTGCGATTTCGGAAGAAGGCGCGGCGGACAGTCAGAAAGCGGTATCCGATTCAAAAATGACTGTAAAAATGGACGGTAAATCGAAAAAATCTTCCAAAAAGGCGGTAAAAAAATGAGCCTTTCACGAAAAACGCTTGAACATCCCGTCCTGACACTGATTGTTTTTTCTCTGTTAGGTTTTATCTCTCTTTTTACGATAAAAAATATCGCGCTCGGACTTTTTCCTGACGTGGAAGCGCCGTTCGTCCTTGTTATGACGACGTACTCCAAAGCAGGGCCTGAATCCGTTGAAAAGTCGATTACCAAACCGCTTGAAAGTTCTTTAGTGAGCGTCAACGGACTAAAAAATCTGTATTCGCAGTCGTCGGAAGGCTCTTCCACCATTCAACTTGAATTTGAATACGGCACAAACCTCGATAATGCCGTCTCCGATATCCGCGACAAACTTGATCGCGTGGCGCGCGCCCTCCCCGACGGAGCCGGCTCTCCCATGATATTTAGAATGTCGAGCAATTCCATGCCGATTATGGACATTGCGGTGCGCGGCAACCGTTCCGTTGACGATATAAAACAAATTGCCGAAGACGATATTGTAGACATTATCGAACAGGCGGACGGCGTTGCGGAAGCGTCGGTCAGCGGCGGACGGAAAAAGCAGGTCTGTGTCGATTTAAGTCAAAATCGACTTGCCGCATACGGATATTCGGTGTCGCAGGTTGCCGCCGCATTATCAAAACAAAATCTTGAACTCGGCGGCGGTACCTTACGCGATGGACAAAAAACGTATGTTGTCCGCACAACCGGCGAGTTTACAAGCATAGACGAAATCAACAGAACGGTTATTTCAACGATAAACGGTTACGACGTGCGTTTAAGCGACGTGGGAAAGGCGTATCTCGGTTTTGCGGACATGGCAAGCGAAGTTTTTATCAACGGTGAACACGGCGTATATGTTTCCGTTACAAAACAGTCGGGCAAAAACACGGTTTCCGTCGCAAATGCAGTCTACAAAAAAATCGAGCAGCTTAAAACAACGCTTCCGTCGGATATTACGCTTGAAATCATCAGCGACGATACGACAATAATCCGCGATACGATAAACACGCTTGTGCAGTCGGCATGGCAGGGATTGCTCCTTGCCGTCCTCATTCTCTTTATCTTTTTGCAGAATTTCAAAAGCACTATCATCATTTCGATTTCCATACCGCTTTCGATTCTCATAACGCTGCTTGCAATGAGTTTTGCAGGTCTTACGCTCAACATGATGACGCTCACGGGTCTTATACTCGGAGTCGGAATGATTGTTGACGCGTCAATCGTTATGATTGACAACATTTATTCCTACCGTGCGCGCGGTGCAAAAGCGCGGATTGCAGCTGTACTCGGCTCACAGGAAATGATTATGTCCGTCGTTTCGGGTAACTTAACGACGGTATGCGTCTTTGTGCCCTTCCTGTTTTTTATGAAAGAACTTGAGATGATCGGGCAGATTTTCAAAAGCATGATTTTTACAATCGTTATCGCGCTTGTTTCATCGTTGTTTGTCGCAGTCTTTCTTGTTCCGGTACTTTCGGGCGTTTTTCTTCCCTTGTCAAATAGAAAAGAAAAGCCGGTAAAAAATGCGGCACTCAAGGCTCTGTACGGGCTTTTTCAAAAAGGAATGGATAAAATTACCGACTTATACGGCAGACTCCTTGCCTTTGCGCTCAATAACCGGCTTATCACGATTTTAGTTTCAGTCAGTTTGCTTATCATTTCATTTGCGCTCGTTCCTACCATGCGAATCGATATGTTGTCTTTCGGAAACGACGATACGGTAACGCTCAATATTACAATGCCGATTGGAACGCCGCTTTCCGAGACAAAGCGGGTTACGCTCAATTTTGAAGACATTATCAGAAGCGACGTCAAAGGCTACAAGACGATTATTTCAAGTATCGGTTCCGGAGGCTGGCGTTCGACTCTTTCCTACAAAGCGAATATTGAAATTACGTTGCCGGACGCAAAACATCAAATCGACAATGCGGAAACGGTCAAGCAAAAACTCCGCGCTCATTTTGAAGATTTTACGCAGGCGTCCTTTAGTTTTGATCAAGGTTTCCGCGGACAGATTGCAGGTTCGGACATCAGCATTGCGCTGCGCTCAAATGACCTGGAAGCCGCGCTTGCAGTTGCGGAAAAAATACGCGCGGTTATGGATGATATTGCAGACATCGGCGAATCGTCCGTCGATACGGAAGAGGGATTACCAGAAGTGGAAGTCGTTATCGACCGCGACAGAGCGTATTCGTTCGGAATAGACGTTACGACGGTCGCGGACGAAATTAACCGCGCGATAAACGGCGTTACAGCCACGGTGTACCGCGTCGGCGGCAAAGAATACAATGTTGTGGTGATGTACCGTGAAGAAGACCGCTCAAAGGTTATCGATTTGGAATCTATGTATGTTCGCGGCTCTAAAGGAATGGTTGCCGTTTCTAACTTTGCGACGCTCAGGCGCGGTCTTGGCCCCGTTACAATTCGACGAGAAAACCAGCGGAGAATTATCAATGTGTCTGCGAATATCGTTTCAAAGGAAAACGCCAACGTTGTCGAAGAAAAAATCAAAAAAGGAATTGCAGAGTCTCTTATTCTGCCTGAAAACGTACAGATAAGTTATGAAGGCTCATGGGGAAAAATCAATTCTCAGATGCGCGTCTATCTTTTAATCATCGCAACGGCAATCATTCTCGTATTCGGCGTTATGGCGGCAACCTACGAATCGTTTAAAGCGCCGCTTATAAATCTTGCGACAATTCCGTTTATGATAATCGGCGTTGTGTTCATCTACAAAATAATCGGGCAGGCGGTGTCGATTATGGCGATGGTCGGTTTGATTATGCTTGTCGGGATCGTCGTCAATAACGGCATTATCCTCGTTGACTACACAAATCTCCTCCGCGGGCGCGGCATTCCTCTTAAAGACGCCTGCTATAAAGCGGGAATAAGCCGGCTTCGTCCCGTACTTATGACAACGTTGACAACCATCTTGGGAATGCTTCCGATGTGTTTTTCTTCCGAGGGACAAGCGGCAATGGTACAGCCCATCGGCGTTGCTGTGGTCGGCGGACTTGCCTCGAGCACCTTTGTAACGTTGCTTTTAATCCCCGTGCTGTACTCGTTGTTTATGCGGAAGGAGTAAGGGACTCAGGGCGGGCGGCGGAGGAAGAAGTTTGAAAGACATAACGGATGTTCCTCCCGCTGCAAGTTTTGGAAGCAGCTAAAACTTGCGAGAAAACTAATTTGGAAAGTATTGCTGCCAGCTGCTGCCGCAGACCGATTGCAAGCGCAGCGTGCATATTATCTTCGGCACTCATTACTCATCAGCCTTGTCCCAAATACCCGCCCTTGCGAACGTTTGGCTGCGGTCAGCGCCGACGGAGATAATGTCGATTTTTGTGCCGGTGAAGTCTTCTATAAATTCGATGTAGGCTTTTGCGGCGGCGGGGAGGCCGTCGTAGGAGGTAATGTCTTTGAGCGGCTGCGTCCACCCGTCAAACTGTTGAAGTACTGGTTTTGCCTTGTTCAGTGCAGGAATGCTTGCCGGAAAGTCGGTAACGGTTTTTCCGTCGATGTTATAGGCGACGCAGGCTTCGATAGTTTCCATTGCGTCATAAACGTCAAGATGGGTCAATACGAGGCTGTCGATGGAATTGACGCGGCAGGCGTAGCGCAGCGCAACGAGGTCAAGGTAGCCGCAGCGGCGCGCGCGTCCTGTCGTAACGCCGAACTCGTTGCCGGTATTCCGCACATATTCGCACAACTCGCTTTCCGTTTGTGCGTTGAACTCCGTCGGCATTGGACCGTTGCCGACGCGGGTTTCGTACGCCTTAAAAACGCCGTAAATCTTGTCGATTGCACGGGGACCGATTCCTCCTCCGGTTGCCGCTCCTGCAGAGCACGAGGCTCCGGAACTGACGAACGGGTATGTTCCGCTGTCAAGGTCGAGCATTGCACCTTGCGCGCCTTCAAACAGTATATTTTCGGAGCGGTTTTTCCACATTTCAGACGCGATATCGACTCTCATGGCAAGCAGCCGGTCAATATAGGGACGTAAAAAATCCTTGTCAGCGTCATCGAGGGCATTCATTTTGTCGTCCCAGTCAAGGTCAGCAAGCCGAATGCCGTCGCGTTCCGACTTTTGCGAATACGCAGTCCCGATTCCGCGCCCCGTTGTTCCAATCGGCTGGCGGCGTTCAGAGTCGCGTTTTTTGTCCATTTCGCGATAACACGGCAGAACGATGTGCGCACGGTCGGAAATAAAAACGCGCCCTTCCCAGCGAATGCCGTTTTCAGTCAGCATGTGCAGTTCGTCGAACAGCGCGTCGGGAGCGATGACCATGCCGGAGCCCAAATAGACTGCCTTATCGGGGTGCAAAATCCCCGACGGCACTTGATGGAGCGCATATTTTTTGCCGTCAACGACAATCGTGTGCCCCGCGTTCGCCCCGCCTGCAAATCGGCACACGTACTTTGCGTCCTCTGCAAGGTAATCGACAATCTTTCCTTTCCCTTCGTCGCCCCACTGCGCACCCATAACAACAATGTTCATACCGCCCCCTGTCGCGAAAACTTCCGCATCCTCTGCGGAGTATAGTGCAATACAGGGCAAGATTCAACGAATGGTCGGACGGCGTACGCGGCGTAAAATACCTTCTATTAAAGTGATATTGATGACTGTCTGCACGTTTCTCGAATGGGAAACATGGGCAGGCAGCGTAGTCTTTGCCATTTTAATGCAGCAACTGTCCGTGGATGTATGAGGTCAAAGCTGTCGGGCGGTTGTTATTCGATTTGACAAAATATAATGGTGTCCCGCCCTCCGCAGTTTTCTAAGAAAACTGCCGTATACGCTAAGACTACGGGATACCCGTTACGGACATCATTTTTGCTCCAGTCAATCCGTCATTACTAATTACTCCTTACCAATTGCCAATTATTCCCGTCCTTCTGTAATCCCATTCCGCTCCGTCTTGACTAATCTTCCTATATACCCTATAGTCCTGCCCATCGGTGCACCGCGCCGTCTAAAAACGTATCTGAATGCGCACCGGTTTAGTCCCTCCGAGCGTGTTTTACGGTAACATTGGGATTTATTTGCGGAAATAGCTCAGTGGTAGAGCGCCACCTTGCCAAGGTGGATGTCGCGGGTC
>CAUTOZ010000107.1:0-7184 GCA_963539635.1 uncultured Treponema sp. | reverse complement strand
TCCCGCTCACCCCAGTTTTGCCGGGAGGCACAACTGGCGGAAAACGGTGTTTTTTAGGGCATTTCACAATGCCGCGTGATCGCAAATTCCCTTTTCCTACAAGAATATCCACAACCACACGGTTGTGGATATTCTCGTGCGGGCGGCAACTCCGTTGTGTCTGTCAAATACTGTTTTTACCGTCCGCAACCGCCCGCGCAGAAGTCCCGTTCCCTTGCGGAGACACTACAGCGGGCGTAAAGACCGCCTGCGCCGGATTGAAGCGGCGGCGTAAGCCGTTCGCGGCTTTCGCCGCGAATGCAACCGCGAAAAGCCGGTTACGAACACAGTTTGCGCCCAAATATTGCATTCTCGAGTTTTGCGGCGGCAAACCTAGCGGCTGGCAGTTGCTCTGTTCCATCTTCCCAAACTCCCTGAACCTAAATTTTCAAGCGAGTCTTCCATAGAAAAACTCAGGGCGGCGGGACACAATTCCATCTGCCAAACTTTCATAGTAACCGCCGATGGCAAAACTGGAGCAGGAGGTACGCTCATTATGTCATTCAAACACATTTTTTACCGTTTAACCTTATCTTGTTTCCAGCGCATTTTTTGGATATAGTACGGCAATCCGAGACGGAATAACGAATTGTGCGGTGCGTCAAAATGAAAAACAAATCAAATACGGATAACGAAATTGAAACGCTGATAAAAAATGTTGAGCGGTACGCGCAATCGGCGCTTTCTCCTCCGCGTTATAAGCATTCCGTTCGCGTGGCGAATCTTGCCGAAAAAATGTGTGCGCTTTACGGGGACTGCAATATGCGGCGCGGTTATCTTGCAGGCATTGCGCACGATATCTGTAAGGAACAGGATGATGAATCGCTCCTTTCTTGTGCGGCAGACGACGGAAACCCCATTTCCGTGTTCGAAGCGGAACGTCCGTCTCTCCTGCACGGACGCGCGGCGGCGGTCATGCTGCACAATGACTTTGGACTTGCCGACTCTGACATTCTCGAAGCCGTTGCTGTCCATACGTTCGGAAAAAAAGGCTGCTCAAGACTTTCAAAAATTCTTTTTGCGGCGGATAAAATCGAGCCGGGACGCAGTCATGTAACGGAAGCATATCTTTCGCAAAAACTGTCGCTGCCGCTCGACGCGCTTGTTAAGTCGGTCATTCAAGAAAATATTGACTATCTCAAACAGAAAGGAAAACCTGTTTCTCCTGTTACGATGGACTTTCTTTCTTCTCTTTAAAGAGGGGGCATATGCAAAGATATAAAATGATGGACGAACAAAAAGGCGCGCTTTTTCTCGTCATCATATTTGTGATTATTGCGGCGGTAAGCGTATTTTTTGCAATCAAACTCAAACGCGATACGGTTGCCGACCAACTGGAAAACGACCTGGTGCTTCGTACGCTGTTTGTCGTCGAAAAGGAGGGTGTCGCCGTTTTTTCGGATTTGCTGGTCTATTATCCCGTGTCTAAAAAGGCGGCGGTCATCAACATTCCGGGGAATACCGGCGCGATTTTTTATTCGCTCGGGCGTGTTGACGGCATAAGCACCGTCTACAAAGAAAAAGGACTGTCCGCTTACGTCTCCGAAATTGAAAAACTGCTCGACTGCGCCATTCCGTTTTCCGTCGTCATCGAGTTTTCTGACTTTATGCAGCTTGCCGATATGCTCGGCGGACTTCGCGTATTCGTTCCTGCTCCAGTCGATACGATTTCCGGCGAGGGCGAGCGGCACCTTCTGCCGTCCGGCGCGGTAACTCTTGACGGAGACAAAATTTCCACCTATCTGCGCTATCGGCTGGACGGCGAAACTGATACAGATGTTCAAGAGCGTGCGCAAAATGCCGTTACTGCGTTTTTTACTGCGCTCCATGACCGGAAAAGCGCTGTTTTTTTGAATAAACGGATTTTCAATCTGTACAACGCCCGTATGAAAATCAATGTGGATAGGGACGACGCGTTCAAGTTGCTTTCGATGATTGCCGATATCGACGCCGAAACGATTATCAAACAGAGCATTACGGGGCACCGGCGGTTTGTTGACGGTAAGACGCTCATTTTTCCGCTCAACAACGGAGAATTCATCAAAGAAGCCGTCAAGCAGACGACAAAAATGTTGATTTCGACCAGCGGCGCGTTCGCCAGCCGGATTTACGTCCTTGAAATTAAAAACGGGACGACAACGCAGGGACTGGCGCACAACACGTCGATTTTGTATCAAAATGCAAGTTATGATGTGCTGAGTGCAGTCAATGCTGACAGAAACGACTACGAAAAGACCGTTATCATCGACCACATTGGCAACAAAGAGGTGGCAAAGATTGTCGGCGAGTTTATCCGCTGTACAAACATTGTCGAAGAAGAGGCAGCGACAGCCGAAACCGACGCAGTAACTGCCTCCGACGTGGATTTTACAATCATTTTGGGAAAGGACTTTGACGGACGATATGTCCGTGAATAAAACGCTGCGCTGCCGCTTTCCGGTACGGACGCGGCGCATAGTATTGAGGAAATTATGAAATCTATTGAAGAAAAAGCGGTTGAAATTGCAAAATTGCTGCGGGACGGCAAAGGCCGCGATGTTGTTTTGCTAAACGTGGCTGAAGTCAGCAGTTGGACAGACTACTTTGTCATTGTTACGGTAACGAGTTCTGCGCACCAGCAGGGACTTGTAAAAGATATTCGGGACTATATCAAAGACAATGATCTTGAAATCCATCTGACGAATAAAAAATCTCCCGACGGCGACGACTGGAATTTGGTGGACTTAGGCTCGATTGTCGTTCACGTAATGTCAGAAGAAGCGCGCAACTTTTACGATTTGGAAAAACTTTGGCATTCAGGGAAAAAGGTGGAATTCTAAAAGCGGACTGGAAAAGCGCGGACTCGTAAAACAACGAACGGGACGGTTTTGTACCGCCCCGTTTTTGTGTTTTCTTGCATTGCACTATTCGTCGAACTCTTCGTCGTCGAAAAATTCCGCGTCTTCTTCTAAAAGTTCGTTTTCGTCGTAATCGAGAGAAGATTGCGCTCCGTCCTCCGAGCCGGTATCGTCAAGCCCTTCGTCAAAGTCGCCGTACTCCTCCTCAAACGCTTCTTCGTAGGTTTCCGCGTCATCGTCGAAGTCGTCCAAAACCTCATCAGGCTCATCGTCATCAAAATCATTGCCATATTCATCGGCAAACACAAACGGATCATTGAAAAAATCAACAACAAAGGCATTGCTTTCAACGGACATTCAGGACTCCTAAAAGGCGTACGCACGGTGTAATTTTTTTCTCTCTTACTGACTATAAATTACTCGTCCCGTCTCCGTCAACCGGATTTGAAAAGTTTTCAATAAAATTCCGCAAAACGATTTTTCCGCGGCTTTTCGGTGAGAAAACTCAGGACGGGCGGCAACTTAGTTGTGCCTGTCAAATACGTTTGTCACCGCCCAACGTTCTCCGCGCCCGCTGAAATTCCGTTTTATTCGTACGGAGGGGGTAATACCCCGGCGCTTGAGTCGGGGATATTGCTTGCATGTTTTATCGTCCGGCAAAATGCGGGCGAGCGGAGCGCCGCTAAATCTGCAAAGCCATGTAATAAGCGCTCACCGCCGCCCGCAAGTCCCCCATTAACTTTACCCGCAACATTTTACTATAATCTCGTCCATGAACTTTTTTTGTGAAAAGCCGGAAGCGTTTTTCGCCCTCATTCCGCTGGCGCCTGCCTTTATTGCTGCGGCAAAAAGAGTCCGCGTGCTCCGTAAACTCGACAGCACGTCGTTTATGTTCAAAAAAGGCGGCGGACTTGCGCGGCATTTGATTGCGCGGACGGTATTTTTTACGCTTTCATGGCTTATGCTCGTCTCGGCGTACGCAGGTTTTTCGTGGGGGACGCGCTTTGAAACGGCGCAAAAAAGCGGAAACGCGCTTTCCTTCGTCTTCGACATTTCCTACAGCATGACGGCGCATGACTGTCCCGGCGGTATGACGCGCCTTGAGGCGGCGGCGCACTTTGCATCTCTGCTGCTCGACAGGGTTTCCGGCACGCCCGTTTCAGTAACGCTCGCAAAAGGCGACGGAATAAACGTCATTCCGCTGACGGAGGACAAAAATGCCGTCGAAACTCTCTTGTCCTCCCTCTCTCCTGCACTGATGAGCGCGGCAGGCTCAAGCATCGGCACGGGAATTCGCGCCGCTCTCAACGCATTTTCTGAAAATTCCAATTTTGCCCGCGCAATCTGGGTGTTTACTGACGGAGATGAAACGGACGGACGGCTTGAAAACGCGCTCGGCGAGTGTATTCGGCGCGGCGTCAACGTCTGCCTCATAGGATTCGGGAGCGAAAAAGAATCGGAGACGCTTGCAGGCGACGGTAAAACGCCTGTGATGACCGCATTACGCGCTTCCCGCATTCGGAATGCCGCTGCGTCTGCGCTCAAAAAAAATAAAAATTTTTCCGGCGCTGATACGAAAGTCCTCTTTGTAAACGCCTTTGAAAGCGGTTCTGCAGTTAAACTGTTAGAAAGTCTGCCGTCTCCCTCGCATTCCATGCTTTTCGCTGACGGGAAAGGCGGCGCTGATACGGCAGAAGGCTTTTTGACAGCCGAAGCCAAGCCCGTTCCACGTCATACGTTGTTTTTAAGTCTTTCGCTCGCTTTTTTTGCGGCGGCGCTTGTCATTCCCCAAATAAGACGAGGAAATCGCTCGACTGCCTTCAAGAAAAAAGACGCGTTCATCGTTTTGACGTGCGTTTTTGTCCTGTCATCGTGTACGGCAAAAATAAACGGCGCGCGGACAATTTTAGCCGGCGCATGGGCATACGAACAAAAGCGCTATGGAGATGCGGCGGCAGGATTTTTTGAGGCGGCGTCAGACGCTGAGGCGCACGCAGATGACGTTTTACGCATTTACGCCCTTTACGGACTTGCCTCATCTTACCTTATGCAAAATGAAACCGTCTCCGCGATGGAACGCTTTGCAGAAATTGCCGACGAGGCGCCCCTTCCGGTCAAGTATGCGGCATACTACAACATGGGGCTTATTGCGGATAAAAACGGTGACTACACAGCGGCGGCGGACTATTTTAAAAAAGCGCTTAAAGCCGACGGCACGCAGATACAAGCGCAAATCAACCTTGAGTTGTCGCAGCGGCATAAGGCGGATGCGGCAGAACTGCAAAGAGAGCGTTCGGTATTTTCTGATAACGGAGAGGGCAGGGACAGAATGGAAGAAACGATTTTTAAGCGGATTAAGGAGAACGATAAAAAGGAATGGAAAAGCGGCGCAACGACGGAAAACACATCTTCTTTGGACTATTGAATACATACTTTTCTCGGCTGGGAATGCATGTTTTTGTAGTCATACTGTGTTTGTGCGGAGAAAAGTCTTTTGCAGTCCCCCGTGCGGGCACGGACGCACAAACGCTCAACGCGCATCCTGTATCGGAAGCAATTTTGACTGGAGAAGAGTGCCGGTTCACGCTTTTTATTCCGAATACAG
This sequence comes from uncultured Treponema sp., assembly GCA_963539635.1. GTDB lineage: Bacteria > Spirochaetota > Spirochaetia > Treponematales > Treponemataceae > Treponema_D. Next base: position 1,703 of record CAUTOZ010000107.1, on the reverse strand, counting down.
TTCCTTCTTCCATCAGTGTTGAAGAGCCTGTCTTACCGGCGGGTGCGACGTTAAAGTCTCTGTCGCGCACACAGGACGCACATGGCTCGCAGGTTGAATTGACGCTCGTTTTTTTTGAGGCAGGAACGTATACGCTGCCGCCGCTTATCATAACGGTTGATGGAGTGCGGCGCTTTGTTCCTTTTGCGGCGGCCGAAGTCAAAAAAAATCCGAAAGACGTACTTCCGGCTCTTTTTGCGCGGACGGACGACGGTGCAAAACTGGACGGCTCGACGTTTGCGACGGAGGCGGGAAAGCCCGTCATACTGACTGTTTACGCGCTGAATGTGGCGGCGCTCTCGTCGTTTTCGTGGGAAGCGCCCAAAGACGCGCTTTTTATGGAGCGGACGCGCTTTGACCTTTCTGCTATAGGCTCAAGCGGCGGAGAGGAAGGGCAGGAAATTCCTCTTGCGCAATTTGAATGGATTCCGTTTGAGGCGGGGCTGCACGCGCTCCCTGAAATGCGTGCCGAGGCGGAAACCTTTTCCGGCGTGCGCACGGAAGTTTTTTTACCGGAAACGTTTGTAAGGGTCATTCATGCAACAAAGGAAAATGAAACGGACTCGGCACAAACGCTGTTTTTACGCGCTTTTGACGCTGCTTCTCCTAATGTTCAAGAAAAAGTCCTTTCTCGCGCTGACTGCCGAACGCTTGCTGAACTGCGCCGCGCCGAACGCCGCTCTTTTCCGTGGGGAGCGGCAAAAAGACGCCGTATCCGCTTTGAAAAAGATTTAGGTCTTCTGCGCGGGAAAGCGGAAGCGCGTTTTTTTACGCTGTTTATGCTTATTGGAGCGGCATTTCCTGCGGCTGCCGCTTTTTGCGTCGCTGCAGCGCGTAAGAAGCGCGCACGGAATGCGTTTTTTGTAATGACGGCGGGATTATGCGCGGCAATCTCCGTGTATGCGGCAAATCTTTTTACCGCTCACGGCGTATATACGGGCTCCGCAATCTCCGCCGCGCCGGAAACGAATGCCTCTACCGCCCCCTGCCGCGCTGGAACCGTCATACGTATAAAAAAATCTGTCGGCGCATGGCACTACGTTACATTCCCCGGCGGCAGCGGCTGGGTCTTGCAGGACGACGTTACTGGGATTCGCTAGAAAAACTTACACACACAAGAAGCGGCGCTCATCAAGCGGGCTTCTCCGTACGAGGCTATCCATAGCCCTATGAGGGGTGGGGATATTCTTGCCGCGGGCGGAACAGCGTTACATCTTTTAAGCCGCATGACAACCGCCCGCAGTAACTCCGTTTTACTGCACGTTTTTGCAGTCCGAAAAAAACGCGGGTAAGCGGCACCCCGTTAAATCTGTAAAACAAATCTGTAAAACACGTGGTACCCGCTCACCGCTGCCTGCACTACTCCAAAAACATTTTGTAGAGAGGCAGCGGCCGGTAAAACTCCCTATGTCCTGTAAAAAAATGCCGTCGGAAAATACAAGTATCCCCGGCGGCAGCACCTGCGAATTACTTTTTCAGGAGTTTTGCGTCAGCAAAATCGCGGCAGAGCGGCAATTTCAATCTGCCGCGCAAATAGCGTTTTTACCATCAATTACCCATTTCTCATCCTCGCCTTTCCATTGCAAAAACTTGCGCCGGTGTGTATATATATGTTCATGAAAGTTGAGCTGGTTCAGGCGGGTTTGCCGGATGCGCAAACGATA
>CAUTOZ010000106.1:0-7236 GCA_963539635.1 uncultured Treponema sp. | reverse complement strand
CCGGCAAGATTGGATTTCCATACAAGTTTTTTTTGTTAATGTTTGTCGCGATCGTTTTCATTTTCCGCCGAAAAACGATATTTTATTACTTCCGGAAACGACTCTAGTAAAATTTTGTAAATAACGCGCCCGAGTTGTGTAGGAATAAGCTGTTTATTACTCCGCGTAACGTAATAGCGGTCAAGCAGCACAGAAATAATCGGCGCGTAAGTAGACGGACGCCCAATTCCTTTTTCTTCAAGCGTTTTGACTATCGACGCATCGGTATAGCGCGCAGGCCCCTGCGTAAAATGCTGTTCGGGACGAAACTTATCGGATTTGATTTCCTCTCCGATTTTAAGTGCGGGCAAGGTTCCCGTCTTGTCCTCTTTGGAAGACAGCAGTTTTATCACATTGTAAAAACCTTTTTCAGTGATTTTGCTCGCGCTTACTCTAAAAAGCGCGTCCCCCGCCGTAATCTCTGCCGCAGTCGTCGTCGTCGTCGCATTTATCATTTGACTGGAAACAAAACGCTCCCAAATGATTGTGTACAAGCGCAGCTGGTCGCGCGTTAAATAATCTTTGACGTAATCCGGCGTGTATTTAGTGTACGTCGGGCGGATTCCCTCGTGCGCGTCCTGCGCGCCTTTGCCGACTGCATACACAATAGGAGTCTGCGGCAGTTCATTTGGATAATTTTCGGAAAGCCATGTACGCACGTCTTCAAGCGCAGTAGAAGAAATACGCACAGAATCGGTACGCATATAGGTGATAAGACCGACACGGTGCGAGCCGATGTTAATGCCTTCGTAGAGTTGCTGCGCGACCTGCATTGTCTTACGGGATGTAAATCCGAGCCGATTCGCCGCCGCCTGCTGCAGTTTACTCGTTGTAAACGGGGGCTTTGGGCGCACCGTTTTGTCGCTCTTTTTGATGTTCGTTACCGTACACACTGAATTTTTAATTTGGGCGATAATCGCATTAACGGTCGCTTCGTTTTTTAATTCCGGCTTTTCGCCCTTGTACAGCACAAGCTGCGCCGAAAATTTCGTCTTTCCTTTCGAAAAATCCGCTTCAAGCGTCCAGTATTCTTCCGGCAAAAAGTTTTCGACTTCTTCTTCCCGCTCGCAGATAAGACGAAGCGCAACGGACTGTACGCGCCCTGCTGAAAGTCCATTTTTTACTTTATGCCACAAAAGCGGACTCAAATTATACCCGACAAGACGATCGAGTACGCGGCGCGCTTTTTGCGCATTCACTTTAGATTCAACGATGTCGCCGGGATTTTTTACCGATTCTTTGATGGCAAGCGGCGTAATCTCGTTAAAGACGATACGACGGATAGGCGCAGTTGTCTTTTCTTTGAGCGCCTTGCATAAATGCCAAGCAATCGCTTCTCCTTCGCGGTCGTTATCGCTTGCAAGCAAAATCTGGTCGGACTTTTTCGCATCGTTTTGCAGTTCTTTTAAAAGTTTTGCCCTCCCGCGCACCGTAATATATTCCGGCTGAAAACCATTCGTAACGTCGATGGCAAGACGCGACTTTGGTAAATCAATGAGGTGTCCCATCGACGCTTTGACCGTATAGCCTGCTCCCAGATATTTTTCGATTGTGTGCGCCTTTGCCGGGGATTCTACAATGACAAGGGTAGACGTTTTTGATTTTTTTGCGGCAGTCTTTTTTACAGCCATATAAATCCTCTCTTAAATAACCGGCAATTCCGGTTTATCGTTATCGCTTATAGTAAAACTGCGCCTGCCGGGAGTTTCCGCAAGGCAAGCGCAAAAATCTTTGTAATCTTTTATAACCGGCGCTCCTGTTTCAATAAACTTTTCGGGACGGTTTTCAAGTTTTGCGCGGGAAATCTTTCCGATAGCAAAATCCCTTTCAAGCCGCATAAACGCTGCATCGGACAGCCGCTTTGCGGATTCTGAAAAAGACGCTGCATGAAACAACACTTCCCTGCCGTATTCGAGTGCGTATTGCGCTGTTATCAGTGCGCCGCTTCCGGCAGCCGCCTGTACCACGACGACGGCAGGCGATAAGGCAGCGATAATTCTGTTGCGCTGGACAAACCTCCACGGCTCGCCTTCTACGCCCGGCACATACTCGCTGACTAAACAGCCGCCTGAGCGTAAAATATTGTGCGCAAGGCGGATATGCGACTTCGGCGTAACCGTATCGCAGCCGCACGGAAGAACGGCAGCAGTTTTTCCCAATTCATATTGACTGGAAAAACGGACATTTTCCAATGTGTCGAAATACGCATCGACGGCTCCCGAATGCGCCGCCGCGTCCGCACCGAACGCAAGCCCTGAAACAACGGTAACCCCGTCGAGCGCGGCTTCGTATGCAAAATCGTGCGCCGCTTTTTTCCCGTCCGGCGTTACTCGCCTCGTTCCGACAACGGAAACCGTCTTTCCGGCAAGAATCGAAATGTCGCCGGTATAAAACAGCATAAACGGCGGATCGGAAATCTCGCGGAGGAGGGGCGGATACGAATTGTCCGCATAGAGCGCAAATCCAATTTTTTTCGCTTCGATTATTTTTGCTTCGCGGACGGCGGCAGATAAATTCCGCTTTCCGTCCCACGAACGCACTTTAAGTTTTCGGCGGCACAAGGCGCCGATGTCTTCTATAGACAGTAGCGCAAGAGAAGAAGCGCTGTCAATATTTTTGATTAAATTTATCTTTTCCGAAAGCGATAAAAAAGAAAGCCTCGCAACGGAAACGAGCGTTTCCAAGCCGGCGGATTTAATTTGCATACGCAGTGTCTAAAACGGTCTTTTTGTTCGCTTCCGCTTCCGCCTTTTTTTCAGGCGACTTTGTCGTCGCAATTATTTTATCGTACATCGCGGCGGCTTTATCGAATTCGTAATTAAAATAATACGCCCGCGCCAAAACCGTCATTCCGTCAATGTGCCGAGTTTCTATGGTAAGCAGTTTTTCAAGATAGGGAATGGCTTTTGCGCTTTCATCAAGTTCAAAGACGTATAAAACGCCCAAGCCGTAGAGGGCGCGCGCATACCGCTCTTCAATCGTAATGGCGCGGAGATAGGCATCTTCTGCAAGTTTTAAATAATTCATGCGCTTTTCCGAAGTGCCGATTGCGCCGAAATCAAGCGATGCGTGCGACATAAATCCTGCGCATACAGCGACGTAATAATACAGATTTTGATTGTCGGGATAGTACTGGAGCGCAGTTTGAAAGGTTTTCAGCGCCTCGCCATACATTTTGTTATCGAAATAGCGTGTACCTAAAATTTTATACCAAATGCCGACTTGCTGTTGCGAAAGCTGTAAATCCGCAATCCGCTCGTCGTATTTCGCAATGGCGGCAGTCAATTCCTGAATGGAAGTAGGATTTCTGACTCCTTCTTCGATTTTTTGAAGACGAATTATACGCTTATTCGATACGCCGCAGCCGGAAAATGCAAAAAGAATGCCGAATGCCGCCGCTGTAATTATTTTATTTTTCATTTTGACTCCCATGTTGTTCCGTTCCCGCAAAAATATTTTTTCCGTGTCCTGGAAAGTATTTTTTATGATATGCAGAAAGCTCTGTACCGTCAATATGGGTGTAAATTTGCGTCGTCGCAAGATTTGAATGCCCCAACAGTTCCTGCACTGCACGTAAATCCGCGCCGCCTGACAAAAGATGCGTTGCAAACGAATGGCGAAGCGTGTGGACTTTTGAATCGACGCCTGAAAGCGCTTCAAGTTCTTGGAATCGCTTCCAAATTCCTTTACGCGAAAGAGCGCCGCCTCGAAAATTCAAAAAAACATTCGGTACGATTTTTTTTCCGGCAAGAAGAGGTCGCGCTTCTTTTAAGTAAATTTCAAGTTTCTCCCGTGCGCGGCTGCCAAACGGAACCATACGCTCCTTTTTTCCCTTGCCGTAAACGATAACGAATTGTTCATTTATATGCAGATTTTCTACCAGCATGGAAACGGCTTCGCTTATCCGCAGTCCGCACGAATAAATCATCTCAAAAAGTGCGTCATCGCGTTTTCCAAGCGCAGTAGAAGCGTCTACTGCCGAAAGGAGGCGTTCAACCTGCGCAACAGAGAGCACTTTGGGAAGCGAAGGCAGCGCTTTGGGACGGTCGAGCATGAGCGTGGCATTTTCCTTCCATATATTGAGCCGAACAAGATACGCGCCGAAGGAACGCAGCGCAGAAATATCTTTTGCAAGCGTCAGCGGACTTGCCCCGTTTGTCTTCCGCCATACAAGAAAAAAAATAAGATTTTTCGTTGTGAGCATGGAAAGTTTTATACGGCTTTCCGTACACCAGCGCAAAAGATATTCAGCGGAGATTTTATACGTTGCCGCCGTTTCTTCGGAATGCCGCTCAACGAGCAGCAAATCCGCGTAAAAACGGTCAAGCATATTTTTTATTTTAGTCTCTTGGGGGGAAGTTGATTGTCTGGGAAAGTCCATCGCGCTGCTGCCGCATAACGGCGGGAATGGAAATATCCGACGAGTCAAAACGGGGAGACTTCATCGCGCCGTATTGTTCCGGTTTAATTGCCGCTTCAAGCGCCGCGCCGTCAGCAGGAGAGGAGGCGGCTGCGGAAAGAGGTCGCGCAAAAGACGGTATTTCCCGCCGCACGGGAGGTTCCGTTTCGGCAGGATTTTTTCCCTGCAAAAGCATATCGAATTCTGCATTCGAGTATACGTTTGTCTCTTCGCGGACGGGGCGAGCGGCTTGAACAGGAGGCGCTTCTTTTTTCGCTTCGGCGGAAGGCTCTTTCGCTTTTCCTTTTTCGTCAGGGTCAAAGCCTGTCGCAATCACCGTAACGGATACTTTGCCTTCCATCTCAGGATTTATCACCTGTCCCCAAAAAAGAAGATAGTCTTTGCTTGCCGCCGCCCGTATCGTGTTTATAATGTCGGAGACTTCTTTCATGCCGACTTCAGCGCCGGTAATATTGACTAAAATGTTACGCGCACCGTCTATTTGACGGTTTTCAAGCAGCGGATGATTGATTGCTCGGGTTGCCGCATCAACGGCGCGGTTTTCGCCCTCGCTCACCCCCACGCCGAGCAGGGCTTCTCCCTGTCCGCTCATGACCGTGCGGACATCGGCAAAATCAATGTTGAGCGCTCCGGTTTTTGTGATAATGTCGGAAATACCCTGCACGCCCTGACAAAGTACGCTGTCCGCCTTAAAAAACGCGTCTTTAAATGTAACATTATTGTCGCAGGTTTTTAAAACCAGCTCATTCGGAATGATGATAAGCGAATCGACTTGCTCTTTGAGTTTAGCAATTCCTTCCTGTGCATAGCGCATGCGCACCGGCCCTTCGAATTCGAATGGAGTCGTAACGACTGCGATAGAAAGCGCACCTTCCTCGCGGGCAATCTGTGCGACAATCGGAGCCGAACCTGTACCGGTACCGCCGCCCATTCCTGCCGTGATAACGACCATGTCCGCGCCTTTTACGATATTTTTTATCTTTTCAACGTCTTCTTTTGCGGCGTTCTCTCCAACGACAGGATTACCGCCTGCCCCCAGTCCGCCGGTAAGCTTTTGTCCGATAGCAAGTTTGTTGTGCGCAGGCGATTTATTTAACGCCTGCAAATCGGTGTTCAGCACGATAAACTGCACGTCAGTAACGCCAGATTCTATCATGCGCCCAACAGCGCTTGAGCCGCCGCCGCCGCACCCGATAATTTTAATGACAGTCGGACTTATTTCATCAATCCCTGAGCCTTGCTCGTTTATAACTTCTAATTCCATACGGTTCCTCCCAACCCTATGCCCTTAAAATAATGAGCGAAAGAATTTTTTTAATGCATTATCGTCGCCTGCCTTTGCCAAAGGCGAACGGCGCCGAAATCTCCCCGACGCGGTTCTTTCCGCTTCATTTTTAAATGCAAGCACCAATCCCACTGCCGTAGCCCATTCAGGTCCCTCGTAATCTTCTACGATACCGCCGAGTCTGCCCGGTTTTCCGATACGCACCGAGCGCGTTCTAAACACGTACTGCGCAATTTCGATAACGCCCGGCATATTCGCGCCGCCGCCGGTCAAAATAATATTGCCGGAAAGCTGCGTTACGTTCGTTTTTTCAACGATTTCACGCGAAACCATCAAAAAAATTTCTTCCATTCTCGGCGCGATGATTCCGCATAATTCCTGCTGTTCGATTTCTTCCGGAGGCCGCCCGCCGCCTACGCCGCCGATGATGACTTTGCGCCCCTGCTGCACGGCGCCGCCCCAGCACGCGCCCGCTTCAAGTTTGATACGCTCAGCTTCCGCAGTGGAAATGCCTTTAACAATCGCAATATCGCTGGTAACAACATTTCCGCCGACGGGAATAGACGCGGTGCAAATCGGAGCGCCGTGAAGCAGGACAAGAATGTCGGTCGAGCCTGCGCCTAAATCGATGATAATTGAACCTAAGTCTTCTTCTTCAGCGGTTGCGACCGCCTTGGTAACGGCAACAGTTTTCAGCATAATGCGTTCAATAGAAAGACCTGCGCGGTTTATACATGCGTTTACGTTTTGAATCGTCGTACCCGACGCCGTAATAATGTGGACTTTTGCTTCAAGGCAGACACCGAGCCGGTGCATAGGGTCTTTAATGCCGGAAACATGGTCTACGATATAGTCCTGCGTTATCACATGGAGAATTTCGCGGTCAAGAGAAAGCTGAACTGCCGTAGCCGATTCCCGCACGCGCTCAATATCGCTTTCGGCAATTTCACGTTGATATCTTCCCTTGGAAGAAACGGCGACTTTACCGGAAGCATTTAAGCCTTCAATCTGCTCGCCGCCGATTGCCGCATAACACGAACGGATTTCCATTCCCGCATTTTGTTCTGCGTTTTCTATCGCTCTGCGGATTGCACCGGAGGCGGCTTCAATATTGACGATATTGCCGTTTCGTAAGCCTACGGATTTTTCGGACGCAGTTCCGGCGATTTTCAATTCGCCGTTTTCATCGTTTTCGCCGATAACGACACGAATACAACTTGTTCCTATGTCAAGTCCGACTATCATTCTAATCCGTTCCACCCGCCGTTAGCGTTTTCTGTAAGACACCGATCCGTAGCGGAGGTCTATTTCAAAAACATTCGGCTCTATTAAATTCACAACGTCTAAGGCGACCATCATATCCTTTAAAGCGTCTTCGTTGAGCGCACGGTCGGTCAATACGCGGATTTTCGATACTGCGGGAATAAGCGCAAGTTCGTAATTGCCGTATTCTTTCGGAATGACGCAAATCTCCGAAATCGCCGCAAAATAT
>CAUTOZ010000105.1:0-7334 GCA_963539635.1 uncultured Treponema sp. | reverse complement strand
ATAAGGCGCACAAGCGCGTCGATTTTTTCGTTTTCGCGGAGCACCCAAAACTTCTGGTCGATAAGCAAGGGCTCGTCGATAACGCCTTCTTCTTCAACAATTTCGTAATCGCCCATGAACTTTCCGGCGATTTTCAAAATTGGTTCAGGCATAGTCGCACTGAACAAAAGAATGCGGCTTTCTGGATTTGCCTGCTCAAAAATCGCTTCGATGTCGTCGATAAAGCCCATGTCGAGCATTTCGTCGCCTTCATCGAGGATAAAATAGTCGATTTTGCTTATGTCGAGCGTCCCGCGTTCAAGATGATCCTGAATGCGTCCCGGCGTCCCAACGACGATTTCCGTTCCGCGCCGGAGTTCGCGGATTTGCGTTGCATACGAGGCGCCGCCGTAAAGAACGCAGGTACGCGGCGTGCTGCCGTCTGTAAACGACTGTATTTCCGTACACGTTTGAATGGCAAGTTCCCGCGTCGGCTCTAAGATAAGCGCTTTGACTGCGCCTTCGCCGTCTCTAATATTTTGAATGATGGGCAGTCCGAACGCCGCTGTTTTGCCCGTTCCTGTCCGCGCACGGGCAATGATGTTTGCATCCCCGGTTAAAAGGCGCGGAATCGCCAATACTTGAATAGGGGACGGCGTTTTAAAGCCTTTGCGCTCGACTGCGGCAAGCGTTTTTTCATCCAGTCCCAAGTCAGAAAAAGAAATTTCATCGCTTTCCGCTTCGTGAAAGTCATCTGCACTTTCATTTTCGACAAGGGTATCATCTAAGAAATCCTTGTCGCCGCCAATCGCCGCCTCAATACCGGACGTATCCGCGCCGCCGTTTTCGTCGTTTTCCAGTGATTCTAAAGTCATACTATTCCTAAAAGCTGTTTTATGTGTGATGTGTGCCGCAATCCCGTAAAATCAGACACCGCCGCCGTAACGCAGCCGCATTTCAGATGTCGAGTGATTTAAAATTCGCGCTTTTCCAAATTTTTGCCGCACAAAAAAGGTAATGATTTGCGGATAATAGAAAAAAATGACGGGAAAATCAAGCATTCGCCGACTGGAAAAAGGGGACTGAAAAGGCGCTGTCGATACGTCGGTATAACCTAAGCATACACGCAGTTCCGACTGCCGCACGCTGTCCGTAAAGGCTGGTGGAGTGTGCGCTTACTGCGATGTCTCCGCAAAAAAACGATGTTCGGCAGGTGCAGAGAGCGGCGCTTGAATGACACAGAGGTGCTTCCACCAGATAGTGTTTACCGGCTGAAAAGCGTGGCGGGAGAGGGATACTGCGCTGCGAGTTTAAACTTCATTTTCTGTCGTTGAGGGCTTTTAGACTACGCTTGTCAATTTTGGTTTTTGCAAAATTGATATCGACAGGTCTCTCCGTTATGTTATTCATCTCCCGTTCCTGCGCCGTCTTATGTACAATCCCCGCAATTTGCTGTATACATTCGCCATGTTATTTAATTCGTTCCATTTTATCTTCTTTTTTACAATCGTAATGATTTTGTATTTTTCGACGGTGCGTTTCGTAAAAAACAACGCCGTTTCGCAAGCGCTTCTTTTGGCAGCAAGTTTGTATTTTTATGCCAGTTGGAATCCGGTTTATCTCTTACTCATCGTTTTTTCTGTTGCGATTACGTGGGCAAGCGGACTTCTAATGGAAAAAAATCCAACTTTCTTCCACAAATCCCCCCCCCCCCCCCCCCGAAACCGCTCGCCGTTAAAACTAAAAAGCGCATAATTCTTTCTCTCTGTCTTGTCCTCAATCTTGCCATTCTTTTCTTTTTCAAATATCACAATTTTTTTGCTGACACTGTAACCCGCTTTTTTGCCGCCGCAGGACTTTCGCTTGCAATTCCGCGTTTTCACTTTTTGCTGCCGGTCGGAATCAGTTTTTACACTTTTCAGGCAATCGGCTATTCAATCGACGTGTACCGCGGCGATGTCCGCGCCGAAAAAAACTTTTTGACCTACGCGCTCTTTGTTACGTTTTTCCCGCAGCTTGTTGCAGGTCCTATTGAGCGCACAAAAAATCTCTTGCCACAATTTAAAACAGACCATCAGTTTGACTATCAACGCGTTACCGACGGCATGAAACTTGCGGCATGGGGAATGTTTAAAAAAATTGCTGTCGCTGATACGCTTGCCGTCTACGTAAACGCCGCCTACGATGACCTTTCCGGTGCAAGCGGAACCGCGCTCGTTATTGCGGCAGTCCTATTCGCTTTTCAGATTTACTGCGATTTTTCAGGTTACACGGACACTGCAATCGGCGTTGCACATATTCTCGGCTTTAAACTTATGAAAAATTTTGACAAGCCCTACCTCGCGTCTTCCATTTCCGAGTTTTGGAAGCGATGGCACATTTCACTTTCGACATGGTTTAAAGACTACGTGTACATTCCGCTCGGCGGAAACCGCGTGTGCCTGCCGCGGCATTACGTAAATCTCCTTGTGACCTTTCTTGTAAGCGGTTTATGGCACGGAGCGGCAATGCACTTTGTCGCGTGGGGACTGTTACACGGTGTCTACCTCGTTATCGAACACAGCATAAAAACTGCGAAAGAAAGATTTTTACCGTCCGCCTCCGCAGTGCAAGCGAATACGCTGAGCGGCAAAGCCGTCCATGCTGTGCAAATCTTCATCACGTTCTTTTTTGTGTGCATTGCGTGGGTCTTTTTCCGCGCTGACAGCATAGGCGACGCCTTTACAGTCCTCAAAAAAATGACTGCGGCGCCGGTGGAGATTTCCGCGCTTGGGCTTGGATTGATCCGGAGGACGCTCTCGTTTGGAGAAGGGATTTTTATGCCGTATACGGTAGGATTATCAAAACTTCGATTAGCAAGAATCATTATTCTTGTAATTCTTTTATCTTTGACGGAGATAACGACGCGAAAGCAAAACGGTATTGCAATTATAAACACACTATCCCCAGCGCGCAGGTGGACTTTATATTATGCTTTTATGCTGATTTTCATTGTTGCAGCGATTATGGGAAACGGCTCAAAAGAATTCATTTATTTTCAATTTTAAGGAAAGGCGGTCTATATGAAAAAATTGTTTGCAAAACTTTTATTACTCATCCTGCCGATAGCAGGGATTTTATTCATTCTTAATCAGTTTTATATAAAGAGTAATTATTGGAAAGCAAAGGATGATATATACAAATTTAATTTTGTACCGGATAAGATCGAACTTGCAAATGTTGGAAGTTCTCATGGGCAAGTCAATCTGTTTTATGCTGATTTTCCGGAATATATAACTTTTAATTTCGGACTTCCTGCACAGGATCATTCTCATTCATATGCACTTTTAAAGCAATTTCTCTCACACATTAATAAGAATGCTGTCGTACTCATTCCTATTTCGTATTTTGAAATAGTGTGGCGCTCCCCTGCTGATGAAGTCAAAATTAGGAGGGTACGCTATTATCGATTTCTAAAACGGAAATATATGAAAGAAGCGGATGATTGGAAACTACTAGAGTATATATTGTACTCCGCTGTGCCTATTTTGACAGCAAAAGAAAATATGCTGAAATTGTATAAAAGTCCTTTTGACATTCCCGCTGAAAAAATAAATATTTTTGGTGGTAAAATAATACAGCATACAGAAGATGAACTAAAAGAATATGCTCGTAAAAAATATGAATATTGGACGGATCCTCAATATGAAAAAGGCGAAGAAGGGTTTTCCTACAATTTTAATGCCGCCTGCAAACTTATCGATTTTTGCAAAGAGCATTCTCTTATCCCCGTGCTGTATACCGCCCCGATAACAGATATCTTAAATGCCCATTTTGACAGGACTGACGGATTTTTTGATACGTTTTACCGTTTTATCAACGAACTGCAAAAGAAGTATCCCGATATAAAATATTTTGACTATTCCCATAATGCTGATTTTTCTCCCAATCATGAAATTTTCCTTGACGGCGACCATTTGAACAGGGACGGCGCAAAACTCTTTACCGCCCGCATCATTCAGGATTTACGCGAGGCAAAATTATTGGAGCAGGCGCTTGTATCAGGCGAACGCTAAAAGCCCAGTTTGAATAATTTAATAGGATTTTCGCCCTGTGCAAGTTTGCAGGACACAAACTTGCGAGATAATGGTATTTAGGGGAGAGGGGCAATATTAGAGAAGACGAGATATTCCATTACGAGAGGAAGTTCCGCTTGCGAGTGCTTATTCGTGCGGAGAGTTCAATACAATGACGCCTCTTGAGTCGAAACAAAGGAATTGAAGCCGACAGCTTTTCTCCTTACGAGAACAACAACCTCGCTGCTCTGCGGCAAGGTTGTTGTTTACGCCACTAAAAAAAACATAGCTACTTGCCTTGTAAAAACGCATTCAGAACTTCGCTGCGTCTTTCAAACTTCGTTTTCTGCTGCCAGCCAAGCTCGTGCGGGTGATAACTCCGTTTTCTGCCGTCGATGGCTTTTAGACTCACTTGTCAGTTTTTGTTTGCCGCACGCTGTCCGTAAACTCCGGTGGAGTGTGCGCTTACTGCGATGTCTCCGCAAAAAAAACGATGTTCGGCAGGTGCAGAGAGCGGCGCACCGCTGAATCTGCAAACCGCGCGATGATCGTTCAGCGCTGTCATCGGGCGGACTCCAATGGCGCGATAGTTGTGTCGATGGGGGGGGGGCGATAATACCGTTTCATGGCGGAATGGGGGCAGGGGCGTAAACTGCATCTGCGCCGGATTGGAAAGGCGTGCGTAAGCGCGTTCCTAAGCGGGCAGCTCTAAGCATAGACTGTTTTCTATGCGTTTTTCGAAAGGAAAAGGCAGGCGGGCGGGCGGCGTACCGTTGTGTCTTTTAAACGCTGTAATAACCGACCGCCGAGGAATGAAGGCGAAAGCCTGAACCCTGCAAAGCCGGTTACGAACTTCGGCTGCACCCCTCATGATTACCGATTTTACGAATCCTTCTTTATATAAAATCTGCCGCTCTTGTAAAACGGCCTTTGCTTGCACTTCAATTCGGCTTGTGTTATTCTGCGGACGATACGCGTTGGCGACAACGGATTTTGAGAGGTGCATTATGATTAAACTGGTTCTCGTGCGGCACGGGGAAAGCGAGTGGAACAAAAAAAATCTTTTTACGGGCTGGACGGACGTCGATTTAAGCGACAAGGGACATGAAGAAGCGCTGCAGGCAGGAAAATTGCTTAAGGACGAAGGATACGACTTTGATGTCTGCTATACGTCATATTTGAAGCGGGCAATTCATACGTTAAATCACGTTCTTGACGGACTTGACCGCGCGTGGCTTCCAGTCATTAAGACGTGGAAACTCAATGAGCGGCATTACGGTGCGCTGCAGGGACTGAACAAGGCTGAGACTGCACAAAAGTACGGTGAAGAGCAGGTTAAGGTGTGGCGCCGCTCATTCGATATAAAGCCGCCGGCGCTTGAGGACGGAGATGAGCGCAGTGCAGCAAAGCAGGCGATGTATCGGAACGTCGATAAAAAAGACATTCCGCAGTGCGAGAGTCTTGAAACGACGATTGAACGCGTGGTCCCGTATTTTGAAGACGTTATAAAAAAAGATATGAAAGCCGGAAAGCGCGTCATTATTGCGGCGCACGGCAATTCTCTCCGCGCACTGGTTAAATATTTCGACAATATGAGCAGCGACGACATTATCAACGTCAATATTCCAACCGGCACGCCGCTTGTCTATGAGTTTGATGACGACTTGAAAGTGGTAAAACATTATTACCTCGGCGATCAAGAAGCCCTCAAAGCAAAGATGGCGTCTGTCGCAAATCAAGGGAAAAAACAGTAGGCGAAAACTATTCGGCAATGAAGTTTTCAATCGTACTGTTTGGTGCGATATGGAACTCGTGAACCGGTTCGTTCTCGAACAAGACTGCTGACTATAAATGCCGCGTCTTCAGACGATACGCTTTGTCGATGGCAGAGCCGTCGTACGAAAAATCCTGCTTTGATACAGCGGGATTTTTTATTTGTACAGAGGAGTCAATACCCCCGGCGCTTTTCGTCGCAATGGGGGATTAAATCCGACGGCTCATCCTCCTATGAGAACAACATATCTCACTGCTCTGCGGTGAGGTTGCTGATTGGCTGGAGTTGGGCGGGCTAAAATAATTGATATGTGAGAATGCGTAATTGAGAGAGGTGCGCCGTTCGGTCAGTGAAACTTCGCCTTTCCCGTCAGCGACAATGTGTGCAGACAGCACGCTTTTTCTGCGAGATGAATGATATCTCCCTTCCCAGCAGCGATATTTGAGGAATGGAAATTACCTCTTCGCACGGAAATAGAGTTCGGCGGGCGGCGGAGTGCGTTGGGCGGTAAATGGAGTTCCCGCCCGTTCAAGGAATATCCTCACCTCACGGGACTATGGGATATTCTTACAGTAAAATGAAACTCAAAGATGTGCAGGGCGGAAAATGAAAGCAGGAGGACTTAACGGTGTGCGGTCTGCCTCAATTTTGCCGGCTCATGCTTTGATAAAACGGGCAATAGAGCGGACGCGGCAGCGATAAAAATCCTATTTTTTTTCTTCTTGTTGCGGGGCGGCTCCGGCAATTCATCGTATATCGCATTAAACAAGCCGGTTATAAATGCTTTATCGTCAACTTCTTTGAGCAATAGCATTTTCTTTGCACCTTCATACGGTAATTCATACAAAACGTCCGGCATATACGCAATTGCAGATGGAATTGCTTTTACAAGCAGACGGTCATCATAGATACCGCCGACTATTTTTTCGCGGTAGTAGATGATAAATTCTCCCATCATCGCTCGAAAACGGATGTCTTCCAAATCGGATAACTGCTCTAAAATAAAATCCTAATACGGCTTGCTTGACGCCATATTTATTCTGCTCCTCTCTGCGGCTATAGATTACTAACTAAAAATCCACACCCCCCTCGGGAGTATGGATAATATCGGGAAGGCGGCAACTCCGCTATCTCATTTGGACTTCTTCCTCTGCCGCCGACTCATGCTCGAAACTTCCCGACTTCCTCCGCAAGCCCTTCTATGCTGTCCTTGTTCTTCCTCGCTAAGTCGTTGACTTCCTGCACCGCGCGGTTAATCTGTTGTACGCCTGCCGCCATCTCATTCATGCTGTCTTTGATAACCGCCGTCAACTGGTCTAACTTCCGCATTTCGTCTGCGACGCCTTTGCCGCCGACAAGCATTTCTTCCGAGCCGTTTTTGACTTCCATTGTAACGGCGCTGATGTTTTTAATTGCGGCGAGGACTTCGCGGCTGCCGTTTTCCTGCTCTTTCATCGCGGCGGTCAACTGGGCGCTCATAGCGCGGACGTTTTCGGAGAGGCTGAAAATCGCGTTAAATTTTTCTT